>JAGLWB010000250.1 GCA_023133655.1 Bacteroidales bacterium | reverse complement strand
ATGCTGAGCCTGTAAATATAAATTCCGCTGGAAACAGCATCACCATTATAATCTATGCCGTTCCAGATGATGGAATGGACACCCTGTAATAAATTTTTATTGAGCAGTGTATTGATCAATTGTCCCTGGTAGTTAAAGATTTCCAAAGCGACCTTTGATGGTTCACCCACTTCAAAGGCAATAGTTGTTGAGCCTGAAAAGGGATTGGGATAATTGGTTAGATTCAATGAAGCTGAATGATTCGGATCAGCGATACTAACCAGGTCTGAATCAACCTTAATAGCTACTTTATGTGTGCTTGCACCGGTTTCAATAAATAAGGTATCACATAATAATACACCCATAGACTCGACCGGGATACCAATTTTCACCACAAGTTCAAGTGAGTCACCCGGAGGAAGGTTATAAGGTAACGTTATTACCCAGGGATCAATATACCAATAAAAAAATTCCCATCCATCCGGGTTGATATAATTGATGGTTACTTCGGCATCGGTTAAATTATAAACCATTACAGGCTGACCTTCCAAACATTGCTGAAAATCGAGAAACACCAGTGAGTCGGGCACTACTGTAACGTCGGCCAACGGCTCGACATTGAAAGATACCGGAATGGTTATTTCCGGTTGATCAGGGTCATTGGAGTAAACAAAAATATCTCCCAAATACAAACCGCCCTCAAGGAATGTTGCATCACAAACAACTTCAATTTCTTCATTATTTCCAGGAGTAATGGTTCCTGATAGCGGATTTACACTTAACCATGATGCAGGCTCATAAGTGCGCGTTATGGTAATCGTAATATCTGTTGCCTGATGTCCGCCATCGCCAAAACTGTCCTCAATCCATATTTTCCAGGTCCCTTGCATGGTTTCTTCGTTAAAAGCATCAACAGCAATCGAGTATGTTCCATTATTCAGGCTTCCGGTTATTTGTGTAGCAGTACCGGTAGGCGATTCTGCCCGGAAGGAACCCATATTGGGGAATCCGGTGGTTGACCAGGTAAAGCTCACTTGCCATCCACTAATAATACCTTCATCTTCAACCGTGAATTCAGTCCAGCCAAGTTCATCAAACGTGTTATAATTGTAAGCACTGCCTTCGGGACTATCAGTAACTACATAATCAAATGGTTCATATACGGAGATGGAGTAGTCGATTGTATATTCCAGGTTTAGGTTCCCGGTATTATAAATTGTAAATGTTTCAGTAGTGGTGGTACCTGAAAGGCAACCTGTCTCAATTTCATCCGGGTTAATATAGATGTTAGGATCATAGTTTTCTATAACCATGAAAGTATGAGGATCAGGAGCGCCAATAAAAGGATGGTTAGCATTTTTGCCCGATTCGTCAGCCGCATGAATATAGTAAGCTATTTCGCTTCCTGGCTCAGCGCCGGGGATGAGCCCGATATAAGTTGTGTCATCCTGTGTTGTCATTTGTACAGAAGCATAACTTCCTTCATCAACCTTGTAGTAAACGAGTACAGAATCAGGATATAAAGATGCTCCGCTTAATGGGACAATGGTAGCTTCGATAATATAATCTGCTTGTTCTGATAGATTTCCCCATAACGGCATATGCCTGACCCAAAGCATTCCTCTGTCAGCCACGCCTTTTGTCCGGCAATGCAATGCATCGGTGTTTGCCCAGCCTGGTCCACCTGAAGAGTAAATCCCTAAAATTTCGTATCCGGGCATGGCTTCTTCATAAGCCTCAATAGCCTCATCGTCCCACTGTGAACCGGTAAGTGGGACAAGGACTTTATTATTAAGTATCAATGAGTTTGTGTATGGTGTGTGTTGAGGAGTGCCAGGTGTAAAAACACGATACACTTCATACAGCATACCCCAACCACTTAACTGATTGGCAAAATAGTCAGCCACATATTCAAAATCATCATAACGGGGGTCATTTTCAGGGACCTGGCCAATAAGTACTTTATTAACATCAAGAAATTTTCCCCAGCAATCAATGTGTTCAATGTATGCACCCAATGGGTCGGGTAAAACATGATATGTAGTGATCCCGAGATAATCCTCCAAATACTGATTAATCTCTTCATGAGAAACTCCGGGGTTCTCATCCCATACCAGTGTGGTGGATGATGAGTTGCCAAGTCCATCAGTCATATAATTACCCCCTGTATGGATCACATTCATTCCAAAAAGAGTAACATCAAGAAATTCAGCCATTTTAATAGGGATATCATTATCGCTGGGACGGGGCCGGTTATATGGGAAGTTAACGATGCCTATTTCATAATTCCCGTCAATGACATACCATGGGCCGTAATCACGTGTCCAGTAAGAGTCGGAGGGTGCATGAAGAAAATTACAGTTACTGAGGTTCACACCGCCCGACTGATATAAATTGGTTACATAAGTTTCCTGACTCGCATTCAGAACAATGGTTGTTACCATTACATCTTCCGACATTTCGGCAATAAGAGAGACGGATATGCCAAAGGGATAACGAACCAATACGCCTTCCATTTGGGCAAATTCTGCCACATTACAAACTGGTCCTTCCGGTGGGTCTGTCGGGTAGAAATCTCTATCAACCCACTCTTTATTCAGCATCTCTTCTTCGCTAAGATAATGTGCTTTTTTCCATACAGGAACATCATCTTCAACCTGAGCAACAAGGTTGTTGATTGAAAGTATGAATGATAAAAGAATAATAAGGGATATGGGTACAATATGCTTAACGCCGTTTTCCTTACGTTGATGTGAATTTTTTTTCATGATTATAGCTCCAGAATTTTTTAATTATTTGCTTCAAAAGTCAATAGTCGGTATCAACCGTCAACCGTCAACTGTCAACTGTCAACTGTCAACTGTCTTTAGGGATTGTAGTGCAAAATAAATCATTTTTTCAGGATTTTTTTATAAAGCCGCTGGGATTTATAATCAATCAGGATAAAATATATTCCTTTTGCGAAAGAAGCCAGTTGAATCTCACTTAAACGTGAATTTATTATTTCATTTCTAATAAGTTGTCCATCAATGTTATAAATATTTATAACTGCTTCGTTTTCATCGATATCAGGGATATAGACAGTAAGAAGATTTGAGAAAGGATTGGGATAAACTTCTATTACAACGTGTAATTTTGGCGTACTGATATCAAGGGGTTCTAAATAGAGGGCGTTAATTTTTGACAGGCCATTCGTTTTAAAGAAACCCTGGTCAGGCAAGTTTGTGTCAAATAATGCAGCGACTTCAAAGGTTTCACAGGTGGACGGACGATAGACCTGTAAATGGATCTCTTCTTCTTCCAGGAAACCATTAATGGTAACTTCGGTGGGGTCGTGCCCAAAAAGCGCCAGGCTGTGATTCCCGGAAACATCATTAAGTGTTGTATAACCGGCACAAATGTTTTGCGGTGTGAATCCGCCAATGATGTCATTTACCTTTACACTACTCAATGCACCTTTCGTAATTGAAATAATGTGAGAATTTTGTGTTTTCGTGATCTCATTCCAGGGAACATCATGATTCGAATATGGTACAAGGCTGATCATATCAGGACTCGGGCCAGGGTCGGGGAAGGTAAGAAAGCAATGATCGCTTACATGTAATATATAAGCTGCCCCGGGCACAACATGTGTTAGTGTCATGATTTCTTCATCGGGCCAGTAAACATCGGTTCCGGCGATTTCCTTCACTATGGTTAATGTATCACCCAGATCACTAAAAACACCGGTTTGAATGGTGGAAAGAGGTTTACTTGAAAGAACAGGAATCAGATTCCATCCGTATTGTAGCATAATGGTTTTTCCTGCCTCATCAAGCCCTTTGATTGTTATGTGGCAGGGAGTCTCAACTTTTATTTTATAACCACTAAAGGGATCCCAATACCCCAGGTCATTGATGCCTTGTTCAGGCCAGTACATGTTAATCATGTCCATAACGATCATCAGGTTATCGACAATGGAATCAAAGATATATTCTATTGTGTCGTTTGTTGGTAATACATAACTTGAAATGCCACTCCAACCTTCTGGTATATTGATGACATGGTTAATGTAGGCAAAGGCTTTCAGGCTGGCAAGTGTAGAGATACCATTTGCAGTAAAAGCATCCGGGCCAAAAAGGAAAGATGCTGTGGCATCATAACTGCTGCCCCTGCTGCGAGAGTAGATTTTCCAATGAAAACCCTCACCCGGATTGAACCCGTCTTTTCCAGATGTTTGGGGGTCATCTCCGAAAGCAGAGATAATCGTTGTTGTGGAACCATTCCATTGTTGAGCTCCACCGCAAACAAGTGAGTCGCCATTTTCAAAAAAAACTCCGATGTAATCGTAGGGTGGTATTGGCTCATCGTTGATGGTTGGATGAGATATCAGTGGGATGAAGATATTGTGAACGACAGATGTTTCTGTAATATCCCATCCCGGAGGTATAACCGTTAATGTTGCGTAGTTAGAAACTGCCTGAGGCTCACAAACACCGGAAACAATGCAGCGGTATTGATTTCCATTCATGAAAAGGTCAGCACCAATAATATAGAGCTGGTGATCATTACTTCCGTAATAATAAGCAGTATCTTCAAGGTTAAGCCAGGATATTCCATTATCGGTGCTGAGTTGCCATTGGTAATTAAGGTCCGGTAACGACAGTATCCGGATTACAGCAGTTCCAAACTCATAGATTATTGTATCCGTTGGTTGTTCGAGAACAACCGGCAATGGATCGACACATACCTGGAGCCATGATGCGTTTCCCTGGCCACAATTGTTATTTCCGGCGGCAGTTAGAAATCCGCAGACCAATGGTGAGTCGAATGTCACAAATATTTCATTTGTATTGCTTGAGCCACTGGCACCATAAGGCAATGTCCAGATATAATCTGTGGCTTCAGGAATAGGGTCTACATAGTAATAAACATTTTGATCTCCCTGGCAAACAGTCGTATCTCCCCAAATTGGACCTGCAATTGATGGGAGAGGATCAACCACTATATTCAGGAAAGAAGTCGGGCCATCCCCGCAATAGTTTGACCCGGCGACACTAATCTGTCCTGAAGAGGCTGTCTCTTCAAAAGAAACAGTTATCGTATTTGTGGTACTGTTTCCCAGTGCACCTTCAGGCAAGGTCCAGATATAATTTGTTGCATTTGGGATGGGAGTTACTGAATAAGTAATATCTTGAGCTCCCTGGCAAACCAACTCATTGCCTGTAATAAGCCCGGCTTCTTCAACCAATGGCATTACAGTAATGTATTTAGATGATACCGGCCCGGTTCCACAGTCATTTACGGCTTTAACAGTAACAAATCCGGATGAAGCTTGTTGTCCGTAGGAAATCAGTATAGAATTGCTGCTACCAGATCCGGATGCGCCGGGCGGTACTGTCCACTGGTACGATGTTGCCCCGGCAACAGGTGATACGGAGTATGTGATGTTGTTATCCCCACGACAAACCTGGGGTGCCCCGGTAATATATCCCGGGAGACCAGGTACCGTGTCGACTGAAATGTAGTTTGTTTTTGTAATAGTAGCCGTGTCAAAGTCATTAACAACAGTTAATATGGCATTATAAATACCCTGATTATTATAAATAACCAAAGGATGCTGCTGTGATGAAGTGGAAGGAATACCGCCGGGGAATTGCCAGAGCCAGTTAGTGATCACTCCGGATGTTAAATCAGTGAATTGTATGGTATCGCCCGTACAGATTTGTGTTTGTGAAGCGGCGAATTCAGGTGTAAGTTGCCAGTCGAGGTAATTGATTCTGTAAGCTGCGTCCCATAACAGGGGAGGTACATCCAGGAACAGATTGCCCGAGTCAGCAATGTGGATGCTTCCGGAATCAAGCATGCTTGTAGAACAGTTCCACCATTCCACTTCATAATAGCTTTCAAAAAGATCCTCAAATTGCATCTGCCCGCCACTCAGTACCGGTGGGTACCCATTGGCGTTAATATATTCCCAATTATATCTTCTGTTTTGGACCCAGCCAACCAGACTTGTCGAATCTTGTAATGCAAAGCTACGGCATACCGGGGCATAATTGCCAAAGATGTATTTATCAACTTCAATATAAAAATTTCCTGTATTTTCGACAAAGATCATGTGATTCCCTTGAGGGACGTTCACCGTATATGTTGTGTTGGCATGACCGGACAGACTGAGAACATTTACCCCGTCGATCCATATTTTTATATGTGAGAACAGGGCGAAATCACCGGTTACAAGCGAAAATTGCCCTGTTTCGGCGTAGTCAACATAAAAATGAGGAGGATTACGGGATGAATTGTACCAATAACCATAGAGCATAATTGAGAGGTTATTGGCTCGGGGAGTGATAATTCCTGATCGCTCAACCGTAAAATAATTTTCGGGTGCAGGAGTAAAAAGATCAAAGAATTTTGGTTCAATTGTCGTATCGAGATAATCATCAGATGAACACAAAACACTAACAGGGGAATAACTTTCATCAAGAAGGTTGGTAGAATGCATAAAGCTACTAACGGGAGCAAAATGATAATAGAGGTTCATACTATCAATATATTGATCCCAATGCCAGGTAGCTGCAGCCCCAAAAGAACCGGAGAAGGATGTTGCCCAGAGTGAATTATGAAATGCAATACCATTCGGATCCAGAGTAACAGCCTCAAGAGGGTAGTGAGATAATCCAAATTCTCCAATAATAGTTGGCTTTGGGAAATCAATGAGGTACTGCTTAGTGGCTGCGTATAAACTCAATTCCAGGTCACTGGAGGTTTCGTACCGGTGTATCTGGGTAAAGTCGATGATGGAATGGTTCCACATATCCGCATCATGTTCAAAAAAAGCATAACTCACGGAAATAAGGTGGTCATTGTCATCTGTACTGCTCAAATACTGGCCTGTTTCGATAAGCCAATTATTGATTTCAGTTCTATGATTATTGTAGTCGCCTGAATTGTCTGCTTCTGTAAATAGCTCCCAGGCTGATAAGTGAGAAGAAAAGCCCCAACGAGCGTTAATATACCTAAGTCTTCTTTTGTAGTAGTAGAGGGCCGTAGAATTTGAATAAAAGTCCCAGGTATTAGGACATGGCCCTCCATTTGCCGCATTATACGGGCTGTTTGCCCAATGGTTATCCGATTGAGTGGATACTGCATCATGGATCAAAGGGCAAAGTTGCATATAGATATCCTCTTCGGTGGCTTTTTCCAGCACATGATCGAGCCAGAAGGCAATATCAAGGCGATTTGTATAATTGCCAAGCCCGGTATTGTTCCATTCTATTTCAAATGACCAGGGAGCCATGATTATTTTAATATAATTGGCATTATTAGCAGCAAGGCTGTCGATCCATTCATCATATACATAAAAACCATTTGAAAATATATTCCATGGAATGTTCATTCCAATAGCAAAGAAGGGTTCTCCATTGTCGAACGCCTGAAATTTGCCTGCTGTGTTTCGTACAAAGCCAGGGTCAGGTGAGGTAGTACATACAAAAGTATAGGTTGCTGAATAGGTTGTACCTGTATCATCACTGCATACAACTTCATAGGTCCATGTTCCTGTTTCATTAGGGCTAAATCGTATTTTCCAAATGGGTGATCCGTTAAGGATGAGGGCTCCGTCAGGTGGGTTAAAGAGGTAGTCCTGGTAATAAAAACCATCTACATTGATCTGATTACCGGTTGGGGAGGTAAAATGGCCCTGTAGGTTTACCTGATCAAAGTTAAAAGGATTGATATAATTGGCTGTCAGATCGACTGTGATCTCAAATTTTTGATAGATACCTATTGTGTCATTATTTACGGAGATATCATTGAAGATAGGTAATAGGGCAAAGCTGTATCCTCTGATCAGCAGGATCATCAGGAGCAAGAGGATATTTTTTTGAATATGTTTTTGCTTTGACACAATTGATTTAAAATTCAAACGTACATAAAATTTTTTACTTTAATAGAGGAATTAATCAGGTTAGGTTTAATTTCTAATTATTAGCGCATCGTTGCTATTTATATTTTTTAATTATAGAGTCAGTTAATCAGTTTTTTAAATATTTTGTGTTTTTTTGTAATAAATCTGATCCAAATGATACTTTATAAGAAACAGATTATTATAAAATCATTGAAAGAAGAATTTTTGGAAATATTATCAAGTTATCAGGGCATTTTGCATAAAGTCAATCTGATATATTTTCGTGATGAATCAGACAGAAAGGATAATTTTCAGGAAATTGTTTATCAGCTATGGAAATCATTTCCAAAGCTTCAAAATAAAAACAGTATTGGGTCGTGGATTTATGCAATTTCAATAAATACTTCGATTAACCGAATTAAAAAAGAAACAAAAATTGAGTACCGCGAAAGCTTACCTGAATCAATAGATTCAATTGACACCATCGGACAAATATCCTTTAATGAGGATGTTCAACTATTATTGAAAGCAATCTCAAGACTGAATGAAATTGATAAATCAATCATGCTGTTATACCTTGAAGAGAGGAGTTATTATGAAATTTCTCAAATACTTGGTATTACTCAGTCCAATGTTGGTGTTCGAATTAATAGGGCAAAAAAAATATTAAAACAAAAGCTAAATCATTTGAATTATGGAAAATAATGAATTAGTCAATATTTGGGGGGAAATTGATTCTGAAATAAATCTAAAGTCTAAAGATGAATTGAATCAATTACTTACAGAAAAAACCAAGAAGACGATCAATAAATTTTTATATATCGTTGCTGTATCTGTCATAATATGCGTTGGTCTAATATTATTTCTAATTATCACTGCTCTGAATCGAAATGGAGATATACCTTATCAATTAAATAATCTTACACTCGGATTGATAACCGTAATAGCATTAATTTCGTCCTTATACTCATGGTATCGACTACAAAATAATAAATATAACCGACCGCTAAAGATTTGGTTAGAAGAGAGAATTGATTTATTATCAAGATGGTTAACAGGTAGGAACAGTAAATTATATCTTTTCTTAGTTCCAATCTTTTATATTTTGACTGTTTTATCAATTCATGTTTATTTTGAGAATAAATTGTTTGTTGAAGTAATAAAAACAGAGGAATCAATTATTGGATTAATAGTTGGAGCATTCATTGGACTTTTTGTTTCGTATTATGTAGCTGGAAAAATCCGAAAACATCATTTGATTAATCTCGAATTTTTGAGAAGCCTGTATGATCGTCTTAGCAATCCGCAAGGCGATTTGGGGTGACTCGTTCGCTGAAGTAATCCGACTAGGCGGATGTACGGTGGTGTGTCTGCTTCGTAACGAAGTGTATCGGGGAGAGAGGCGCACCAGTGGGCTAACGGCTCACTGGCCGTCTACTCGGTTAGTTTTAGTATGTTTTTATTCCTTAATGTAAATAAGTTGATTTTCAAAATCAATGTAAACCGTTTTGTCAGAAAAAAAGTTATGACCAATAATTCCATCAAAAGGTGGAAACTTGTAATCCATAACCAACAAATCAAAGGGTTTGTATGTGTTACTATTTAAAGAAATAGTTTGTGGACAGTAAAAATCAAAATCACCTCTTTTAACAGTTTCATTTTTATCAGTAAATTCTGGTTTCAAAATTGAAAATCTTGCACCAGTATCCCAAAAAAATGAATATTTCTTACCATCAATATTAATTGTTGAAGAAATACCAAAGTTATTATAATTAAAACTTACTTTTTTCCATGTATTCATATCAAATTCCTGGGGTATACTATCGTGGATTAAATATAAGTTTGAATTTTTATAATCAAATAATACTTTAAAATTACTAAAAAAAGATAGCCCAATATATCCTGTTTTATTATTTTGTTTGCCACATTGTGCTTTGAAGTTTGAAAAATGAAAATCTCCGATAATCAATTCTGAAATAGTAAAATTATTTATTTCAATAATCTCTCCTTTATAATTCTTTGATGAAATACTATCAATTGAAAACCTATAACCATATTTACTGACTATTGATGTATCCAAATTTAATGAAGCAAATCCACCTATATCAACGAGAAGAAACATTTTATTTGTGTCAAGTTGTATTTCTATTAGTGGTGAATTATTCTTGATTATCATTGGTATTTTTGTATACCCTTTACCTGATTCATCTATAAAATCACATTTATTTTTTATTTGACAATAAATCATTGTTGATTTTATTACCAAACTAATTATGCAAATGATGAAGATGTTTGTTTTTCTCATTGTCGTAAATAGTATTTCATATTAAAACTAACTTACTTATAAATCCGACCATAGCATGTAAAAACAGAGATTAATTTAATTAGGCAATGTGCATTGTTAACCCTGCATTAGAGTAGGAATTAATTTTTCAAGATAAACCTGGAATCTCTGAAAATCCGTTTCATTAGTTGTATGGAAGTAAATTATCTTAGCGTTTATTTTTAAAAGAAAAGAAATATTTGCTCCTGAATTACCATGGTACATAACAACATTTTCTTGTCCGAAAAGTCCAAGTCCATATTTAATCCCATTATATTCTTTTACCCAATTCGTCATTTCTTCAAATTCAACTTGATTTGAAATTAATGCCATCATTTTCAAATAGTCATTAATATTACCTATCAAACCGCCAGCAAAACCTGATTGACTGAAATGATAAGGCCATAACGAATAACCTTTCGGATAATTACCATATCCATCATCCATTCTGATTGAAGGAGCAATCTCCTTGAAATATTCGTTTAATAAATCGTTTAAATGCTTTCCTGTCTCTTTTTCAAGGATTAAACCGGCGATATTGAAATTAGTGTTAGAATAAAGAATTGAATCGCCAGGATTAAAAGCCAACTCATGGTTTTTATAAGCTGTTTCAATAGTTTTCAAAGGAGTACATTTTAATTCTTTTTCAAATAACCCAACATAATCCATTATTCCACTTGTGTTAGATAATAACATTTTTATAGTTATTAAATTCGATTTTGTATATCCATTTTCAACAGGAAACCATTTATCAATAGTTGCATTAATGTCAATTTTTTTATTAAGAATTATATAGCTAATAACGGGTTTTGATGCAGGGCAAACTAATCTTAAATCATTTTCCCTGGTTATCCTTCCACACGAATATATCTTTGATATTTCGGTGCTATTATCAATTATTCCAACTAATATTCCTGCATCGTTTGAATTTGAAGTAGAAATATAATCTTGTAAAATACTATTGATTGTCGAGTCAATATCTTGCGCATTTATCATGCAAACAGAAATTAGTAGTATCAAAAATGAAAGGAATATTCTTTTTTTCATGGCAGTATTTTAATTATGATTTTTGCCCTTATTTTTTTCGTTCACCAGTTTATAAGGACGGTTAAATGCCTCTTGAGAAACCTTAAAATAATGGGACAGTTTACGAATGGTGTCTTTAGAAAGCCCTTTATGATAGTTCAATATCTTTGAAACTGTTCCTTTGGACAAATCTAAAATTTCAATGAGGTCTTTTGGCTTTAGGTTGTTTTCTTCCATCAAAGCCCTAATTAGCTCAACAGGGTTGAGATCATCAAATGAATTATGCTCTGCATCCCATTTTTCAATTAACAGGGTAAGCAGTTCTATTTCATCAGACAAAACTTTTTTATCTTGAGTTAATAGTTCTTCAAGAACATTGCAATATTCATTGTATTGCTTCTTGGTTTTTATGACGGTGTACTTTAATGATTTCATTTTTAAGATCTTTAAGTTTTACAATCTAATATACATTCACAGTATATTGTTTTCTTTCATTACACAGCTTTGTATATGCTGCGTGAGTTCCTATCCACTTCACGAATAAATGAACCACGGCTTTTCCAAAATGGTATTTACAAATCATCCGGTATTTGTTACCACCAATGTTAAACACCACTCTTTCTGAACTATTCCCCAATATATCAGCACTGTTAAAAGTGGCAATAATATCGTTGGGAACATTCCACTCAGCCCGCTTAATAATTGACAGCCATATTCCAAACGGTACTTTACTTTGGGCATTTCTCCTAACATACTTTTCTATTGACTGCTTTTTTATTAAGTGAGCTTTCATATATTGTAGTGCAAAAGTACAAAATTAGTTTCACAATGGGAAACTTTCTGGGAATTAATATAATTTGACTGAATTTGTTTTCTTGTTCTCTTTCATCTCAATATCTATTAGAAGTAAGTTTTGACGGCAAATTCAAATTGATTTATAAAGATTTTTTTAAACGTTGTAATATTATTTTGTTCGTAGAACAACAACATTGCTTTTTTATATTCAACAGAATTTATTGTTCGGAATGAAATAGGGCAATATCCATTTTTTAATAGTACTGCATTACTTATTATTCTTGCTGTCCTTTTGTTTCCATCAGCAAACGCTTGAATATATGACAACAACACTAATACAAGTAAAGCTTTTTCAAAAACACTTTCACGGCTATTTACTAACTTGCACATATCAATCAGTGATTCATTGATTTGATATTCGTTATCCAATGGCTTGTAATTAGTTCCGGAAATGCCAATCCTCCGTTTCCTTATATTTCGGTCAACCCCCAAATCTTTTATCAATATACTATGAATATTTTCGATCTTGGAGATGCTTAAAGGTGTTGTGTAGTTTGGGTTTTCAATGATAAAATCTAACGCTTCTTTATGATTCAAAAGCATTATTGCATCATCTTTTGTTTTTCCTTCTGCCGTTTCTTTTTCTTTCAACAGTCGTTCAGTCTCTAAAAGTGAATAACTATTTCCTTCAATCTGTGATGACTTCCAGCTCAAATCAATAGCCAAACGCTCCAGTTCCTTCTTATACTCCGTCTCTGTTAGCTGAGATATATTTTCTTTATGTTTTTTTTGAAGATTGTTTAAGCGTTTTAATTCGTCTTCGGTAAACAAATTTACTTTATTCAGGACCTCTGTTATCAATGATAAATTGAAACTGTTTTTAATTATTCGTTCATCAATTTCTTTTTCAAAATAAACTTCAATATTGATAGGATAAAACAATTCATATGTTTGACTAATTACATATTTTGTTCCTTTCCCTTTACCTATGGCTACTATTAGCTTGTCGGATATTAATTTTATCAGAACTCTTTTCACCGTTGCATATCCTACTTTGGATACCAATCCTTCGTGAATTTCTTTAGATGAAAAGGATGGGTTTTCTTTAACAAATTTAAGTATTTCGTTGCTTTTATCATTTATCATTTTATTCCCTTTTAACATTTGTAGCTCACAAATATATTAAATTCAGCTCATAATGCTTCAGAAATGAGCTATAAAAATACTATTCTTGAGCTTTAATCTGGGGTTTAATACCATTTATTTTAATAGTAAACGGAAATATTTGACAGGTGAAACAAACAATATACAAATCTAAGATTTGTTTGTTTCGGGATCAGCAGAAGCCATAGTAGTTACAGGGCGAGCCGTCAGAGATAGACTTCAGTCCAAAGCTTCGATAGAAGCCTTCTTTCTGCTAAAAACAAAGATAATTAATTACCATGAAAAATAATTAGGAAATGGATTGGATTATAACACAGTATCTCAATTATGTGTATTGCAAATATCAGTTAATTATGAGTTTACTGCTTCTTGAAACATTTTGGTTTTTATCTAAAAGTTGGATACAATAAATACCTTTTGCCCAATTTTCAATATTTATTTTCAGATCTCTAGTCAAGTGTAAGCTCTTGGAAAAAACAATCTCACCAATAGGATTATAAATTATCATATAATATTTGCTTTCACCCCAATTTTCCAAGTCTATTGTTATGGTTTTATTCGCCGGATTAGGATATATAATTAACCTTTCCATAATAGGCCAATAACTATAATCAATTGATGTTAATAATTGGCAAAAACACTTCTCACATAGTGGGTTATTCAGATAAACCACTTCTTCATTTTGTTTTAGACAAGCGAAATAAAAATTATCCCCGCATAAAAGTATATCATTTATGAGAGGATTAAATAACCCAAACCATTCTACACTCCCAATCCCTTCAATCCAGGTATCACACATAATTGCTCCAGTAATACCCAAATTCCATCTTTTTCTATATTGGCCATTTTCGAGGAGGGCAGAATCTATTGAATTTACAATTTTAAAGTGGGTATCTGAATACAATACGATCCCAGTAGGGAAAGCCAAGCCACCTATATCATACCATATTGTATCTCCCTCAGAAAGTGAAAAGTCATAAAGTACCGTTTCGGGATATCCTGGAATATTTATTATAACTTTTTTGTTGTCATTTCGCAGAGCAGCAAAATATGTTGAATTCGGGTGAATTAGATTAGTATCGTATAAATAATAAATTTTATGATATGTCTGAGAATTGATAGTTGTATCTCCGTATATCCCATAGCGTATTCGAAATTCATTTGAAGAAAAAATATTTTCTCCAACAGTATTCCAAATTGCATTTGAGTCAGGGAACGGAAAGTAATTCTGTGAGAATAACTGACTACTTATTAACACAATAAGTGTTAAAGATTTTATTGATAACCTTTTCATATTTCTTGTTTATTGCATTACACATAACGAAATAGTGTTTTATATCAAGTTGATCCACACAAATGTAAGCATAAGTGTCGTGCGTTACAAATTTAATGGGGGTTTAACTTTTTAAGGAGATCAATGTGATATAAAGCAAGTTGGGCGAAGCCGTATCATTTTTATGGGCATTGTGCTGAGCCGTAGTTATTTTGGTAAAGGATCTGTATGGCAAGTGTAAATTCCGGTGATGCTGACCCCATTCCGGTAATGTTGAACCTGTTCTACCATTATCATGACACACTATCTATTGGAAATAAAATCCTTATTGAAATCACACAGGTAAAAAAACGCCAGAAATAGCTGGCATTGTGCTTAGGTTTGGTTCAACACCAGAAAAAACGCAGTGGAATCCCCCGGACCACACTGCGTTTGATTCCTAATTGTTGTGTGTAGTTAATATGTCCAAAATTCTTTAAGCTTATAATTTCCATTCGCTCTTTTTAAACCATTTATAAGATAATACTTGTGCAAATTACCTGTAAGAACAACTATTCGTTTATACTTGTTTGTAAAGTAAATAATGTTAAGAATCATCCTAGTATTTCGTTTGTCCCAGAAGCCCTTTTGTAAATGCGCAAATTCTATATGCCTTTTTAATGAATCAGTTGTTTCAACAATATCGATGGCTTTATATAAATAAATAGTTTGTTGTAATTGTACTAATTTTATTAATGCCTCAGAATTCAGTTCTTTAAGTGATGATATGTTAAAGCTATTGACATAATCCAAGCTAATTGATAATAATACAAAATCGCGAAAGTTTCGATCTGAAAATGAATGTTGCGATGCATAATTGAAAATGTCACGATACATTTGATTTTTTCTGTTAAAGAAATCATGCTTTTTATAAAAATCATTTCTCCCCAAAATATCGAAAGGTCTAATGTCTATATTATTATGGTTTTCACGATAATTGTTTGATGCTATTATCGTTGGTGATGATTTTTCTTCTTTTAACAAATAAGGGATTTTTACTGTATCATATTGGAATTCTGAATTAAAAAAAGAAGAATCTAATTCGACCAAGATGAGATCTGGTTTGATTCTATTTAGAATAGAGTCCAGAATTTGCGCATTGAAATAACTTGTGTTATTGTGTGGATTTCCAATGATACAAATTTCTGTTGAATCATTATTTTGTCCAGTAACATGGCTTATGAAAAACAAGAGGTAGAAGAATAAGATTAACTTTTTCATATTTTATTTTTTAATTATATACAACGGTTATGTGTGCCCCGAATGGCGAATATAACTAAGTTCTTTGAATATTTCAATGACAAAAGGACAGTCTGGAGGGTGGAAGTCCCTTGCCGGGGAGGTCTTGGAGTAGATTTGTTTGTTTCAGGATCAGCCGAGGTCATAGAAGTTACAGTAAACGAGCCCTGTTAAATAATCAACTTCGTTGATTGCTTTGCATTAAACAGGGCGAGCCGTCAGAGATAGACCTCAGTCCAAAGCTTCGACAGAAGCCTTCTTTCTGCTAAAAACAAAGATAATAAATTACCGTGAAAAATAATTAGGAAATGGATTGGATTATAACACAGTATCTCGATTGGCAGCAGTTTTTTTTCATCTATTTTTATCTTTAAATATCTCATTAGTTTCAATTGAGAAATTTTCTTCCAATTGTTTAATATCCCAATCAGCAAGACGTTGAATATTTTCACTGATTTCGTCATTAGATACTTTTTCCGCTTGATTTGTCCATCGATAAAAAGATTGTAATAATAAGTGAGTAATATTTATTCTACTTTGCTCAATGCTTTTTCCTTTTTTCATTGTTGCAAAATGAAGTCCCCAAAATACATAGATGTTTTCACATTTCGTCCCAATTGTTTCCTCAAAAGCTTCTTGTAGAGCATTTAAAACAGTACCTTCAAATAAATAATTATAAAAAGATTCAGATGCTTTTTTTGCTATAATGTTTTCGATGTCCCATAAAGTTCCAATGTATCCGCGAGCCCCGCCGGCTAAAAATGAATCTGAAATTCCAGACCAAGACCAACATGTGTTGTTAAATATAATTGGGGAAGTATGGAAACAAGCTACCATATTAAACATAGCTTGATAATTAAAATCATGGCATTTTATTGCACATGAATCAGGAACTATCATTTTCGGAGTTCTATCATACTTTTCTTTAGTTTGTTTCTGTAGTTCATTGATCATATCGGAGAAAACATAATGTGGATGATTTTGTGCTTTTAATTCTTTACTCTTCCATAAAAAACCATCAAATTTTCTCCAAATTTGCTTAGTCTCTACACTAATAAGATCCTCACCTTTTTTTGGAGCAAAACTTATAACTTCGTCAAATTCAATTGTATGTTTATTTCCATCACTGTCAACAAATTCTTTTCTCAAGGAAAAACCAGAAACTTCACCTCCATGGCTACAGATATGTAGCAAATCATATGGATATTCTTTGACATGCATATCAATGTTAAAGACTGAAGCATTTTCTCCGATTAATTCCTGGACATACAAATTTTGTTTTCTAAGAGATTTTGTAACAAATTCTGTTTCTTCATCATCACCAAACTCAAGTGGAGAAAAAACAATAGAAGACCCAATAATTTCTTGTTTTTCAATGTATATATTGTCAAAAATGAAAAAGTCTGGTGCGAGATGAAGATTTACATATGTAAATGGTATGATGTTTTCTAAAATTAAAGAATACGGAACTCCTACGGTGAAAAAAGTAGCAAAATCATAAATTGAGAATTCTACACCTTCAATTCTTCTGTACATAATTGCTTGTAATTCAACAAGGCTGGTACTACTCCCTTTTTGCCAACTTTCTATATGGTCTCTAATTTCTTTAGGTTCATATTCCTCAAGCGGTTCTACAATTTTTATGGATGCATTTATAGAAAGAGCATAATTTACAGCAATAACAGTTGATGTAGAATCAATATTTTCTACGAGAATTAAACCTTTCAATTTTTCTTCGCTTTCTGTTAGTGATTCCGCAGCATCGTCTACTTTTAATATAGAATTTGATTTAGCAGCGATAAACAAACCATATTGTGCTTCATTAGGTCTAACTAAAAGGGTATTTATTTTGTCGCCCACAATGCCTGATAAATATAATTCGGTGTCGGATAGTGTTTCAATTTCAATGCAGTTAAATTCATCTAAAAAAGTCAAGTAACTTTTTTGATTTTCTGATAGACCACCTAAGATTAGGTACTTGCATCCTCCTAACTTTTTAATCGAATTGCGAATCTTGATATTTAAAGCTTCACATCTTGTCCTTGTAATATAATGCTCATCAATTCCATTAGCAGGACTGTCCGATTTGTTAGTTGAAGCCAACCCAAATGCAAAAACACTCAAATAACTTCCTTCTTTGTGGAGGTAAGATGATATTACTGAGGCTAGTACAGGTTTTTTCCTGTCAACTATGCAGATAAATTCTGAATTAAATTCAGGTAGATTCATGTGGAATTATTTGAGTTTTTTTTCTTTGATATATTTGTTATGAGCTCGCTTAGAATCACTTAATAAATTTTTAACTATTTGGAAATAGTTCTGTCAAATTGCTGCTAACGGCAGTCTGTCTAAAAACCCCGAATATTGTTATTTGTACTCAATCTGTAATTTTCTAAATAGCTGTTTTTTAAAATCATACGTTTTGTTATTTTATCAAAATAATTGCTTTATAATAGTTATTAGACAGTCTGATGTTTGCGCTATGAATAGTTGCCGCTTACGAAGTGCGTTCTTGTCTGGTTACACCAGTCCTGAAATGGGCTGCAAATGTTGATTTTACTTCTGTCACGGCAATTATTTATGAGCGTATATTGCCACCAGTGTTTTTTTTACCAATTTTTTTCAGTCCGCTAATTTCCAATTAAATTCAGTTTTAATTCTCTATCTAGTTAAATATCTATAATCTAGTTTTTTTAATTACTATTGTCAGTTTAAGGCTTAGCTTTCTGTATTCTACTAAGCTTTCAAGTTGTTGAAAAAGTATGTAATGGCAATAGAAGTAGTTAAGTATTCAATAGATTATTTTTCAGTATTTGAGCCTTCTTTAACCGACTTTTTATTTCCTTAATCTCATCTTTCTTAATATATCCGAATGCTCTAGAATTCTGCACAGATTCAATCCAATTGTTCAATACTCGTATTTCATTTGGGTAATCCTTAATTTTCCGATAGTAGACTACTAAACGTTTATATGAATTTGGAGGAGTATTTGGCAACAATATTGCTTCCTCAAAACACTTTATGGCTTCAACAATATTCTTGTCTTTTTCAAATTCTACACCTTTCTTAGATATTTCATATGCATTTTTGGAATCTCGCTTAAAATTTTCAATCACTTCTTCACCTTTTCTGGTGAGATTTAGTAATTCTTCATCTGAATATGGAATAAAATTTCGGTTTTTTGTCTTTGTGATTTCGAGGGTTGCTTGGGGGTAATCTGGTTCATCTAGATTTATACGTGAAATCACAGCAATAAAATAATAACCATTATTAATTAAATCTATTAGCTCAGTATTGTGAAATTTTGAGATATAGCCAATTTTAATCCCGTTATCATTTATTACTTTTATGGCATTACTGTCAAATTTGTTGGTAGGTTCTTGAATTAGGTATACTTGTTCATTTATTCGAAAATTCAATTCATTATTCATTTTTTGATGTCGTACACCTGCAAGTTGTGTAAAGCCTTTATCGTTGTCAAAAATTGTCAAATAGTCTTTCCCTAATTGATCTGCCATTTCTTTATTCTCAGCTACTGATTGGGTTACCTTGACTTCATTCTTTTTTAGGTTGAAGAACAACAGAATTAAAAGTGATGCAATGCTGATTGTGATAATTAAAGGTATCATATTTCTATTTTCTCTAACTGTTTGATTATTGCAAGTTGTCTTATTATTGATGATCTATTGAATAATTCATATTGCTGTCCATTATCCTAGTTATTATCTGTTTGTGCCTGTATTGCAGTCTTGTCTATGCCGATAATTTTTCAGTATTCGGGTTTAACATTGGTAGCAACGAACTTATAAATCCAACCATACCATGTAAAAATACAAATTAATTTAATATTATACCGGTATGTTGTTGTGCAAAAATATTGTTCTTTCTATAATTGTTGAATCTCCGGGTTATACTCCCTGAGGCTTGCCTCGAAAAAAAACTCCTTATTATCCGTTCTTATAACTTTAAGTACTTAAGGCACTTTAGTTCACTTTAAGTACTGATTAGTTGCTAACCAATAAATATCAATAATCAACCTATTTCAACGAATTAATAATATTTTTTGTGAACCCACCCAGGAGCCCAACTTTACACGGCAAATATATATCCCCTCCGGAGCTTTTTCCCCGGATTGATCTCTCCCATTCCAAATACAGTTCAAGGTTCCGGGTTTAAGGTTCAAAGTTTCGGCTTCAAAGTTCAATGTTTCAGGTTTCAATATTCTTACTTTCTTACTCTGCATATTAAAGATGGTTATCTGTAGATCTTCTTTTTGGGGCTGTTTTCTGTTTTCCGGAAGCTGGTAACTGATAACCGTTTCAGTGCTGAAGGGGTTGGGATAGCAGGTTATTTTAATGTCATTTTCCGGATTATCTGCTATTCCTACAAACCAGTTAACATGCAGAATAATTGGAACAACAATGTTATTGCTGTTATCGTCAGAAATGATAAGATCACAGGTGTAAGTTCCAATTGAAAGGCCTGTTGTGTTAAAATAAAGGGAAATATCTATGGATTGTTCCTGGGGTAAAGAACCGTTTGCAGGTTCACTATTCAACCAGCTTACTTCAGGGCTCTCTGCGATTAGGAAATTGCTTGTTCCGGCCCCTGTATTGGTAATAGTGAGCAAGGCTGTGTCCTGTATGTTTGGTTCAAGTGTTATGTCAATTGACATGGGAAGTGCCTGTAATACCGGATAGCCTTGCATGATCCTGATAGCTTTATAAATATTAAGTCTTCCACCTCCTACAGTGATGTCAACCAGGCTTGGAAGCAGGTCCACACTGTTCATGATATAGTTTTTAAAAAGAAGTGCTCCGGCGGAAGGATTTTGCTTGTATTGCTCCATAGTTGTTGCGTCGGCTGCAGCAAATAACAG
Source organism: Bacteroidales bacterium (assembly GCA_023133655.1). GTDB lineage: Bacteria > Bacteroidota > Bacteroidia > Bacteroidales > JAGONC01 > JAGLWB01. Next base: position 16,418 of record JAGLWB010000250.1, on the reverse strand, counting down.
CCCTATTGCACCGGTAACATGTGGTGTTGACATAGAGGTGCCTGTTTTATATCCATAGCTGTTGTTAATCCTGGTAGATTTTATAACATAACCAGGTGCTCCCAGGTCGATTGTTATGGCGCCATAAGCTGCCTGGGCGAATTTTATATCTTCGTTGGTAGTATTGGTAACGGTGATAAGATAATCGCTCTCAAAAGCTGTTGGCACATCTCCAACCTCATCGATGTTCCAGTTTGCATTGGCCGTTGCAGCAGTGCTAAGAACGCCTTGCATGCCCAGCGAATCATACATGGCTCCCCAAAGCGGGTAATCATCAGGATTGGCAAGGTCGACCCCAAACGATGCATTTGTGGCTACAACAAAAGCCCCTTCATCACCATTGGTTTCATTGTAGCGTGCCCTCCAATCGAGAACAAACCCGTAGGCTTCTACAACCCCCGATTCAACACTGGTTGGACTAGCCACCGGCATAATCCGGACATCCCAACAAACGCCGGTAACGCCTTTGTTATTATCACCAATAGCTCCCGATATCCCGGCAACATGTGTACCATGATCATTTACGGGAATGATACCATTGCTGGAAAATGCATTCCACCCATCATAATCATCGATATATCCATTGTCATCATCATCGATGCCATTACCGGGTATTTCCTGGTAGTTTTTCCAGTAATTTATGTCTTCGTGACCGAGGTAAAAACCCCCATCGACAATGGCAATAACAATGGTATCGCCCAGAGCTGTTAGTCCACCGGTGGTAATATCCCATGCATCGGTAGCATCAATGTCTGCATCCGGAACACCACCCATCTGGCCGGTGTTAAACATTCCCCATTGTTCATCGAAAAAGGTGTCGTTCGGAATGGTTTCTCTTAGCTCCACATAATGATTAAACTGAATAACATTAACATATTGATGTGATTTGAAATGTGCCAGGACAATATCATCACTTATTGCTTCCGGGTTGTAAGAGAAAAGCCAGATATTCATGCGTTTGGAAAGGCACTTAACCGGTGATAGCTGATAAGCTATGAAATCGTCTGACAATGTTTGTAAGCTACCATCAAAACCGGTAATGGCATCAGGTATTACCTGAATCATCAATTCGCCTTTAACATACTTATCTGCTGTTTCTCCTTGTTGCTGAGAAAATAAAACAGTTAATGATAGAAGGCTGAGTAGTAGAATAATTGAATGTTTCATTGTTATGACAAAGTTAATTTGAAATTTTTGATATGGCGCTTCATTTTAAGTTAGCGCAGTACAATAATTTTTTTGACAGTTTTATTTCCATTAGCATCCATAACAGCAAAATAGGAGCCAGCGCTTACTTGCTGGCTTTTTCTGTTTGTTCCATCCCACATGATGGTATATTTTCCCTGAGAAAGGATTTGGTTTTCCAGGGTTTTTATTTCCTTCCAAAAAAGGTCATAAATTGTCAGGTTGATAGTTGATTTATTATTGAGGGTAAATGTAAAAGTGGTTTCTGATTGAAAAGGATTCGGATAGCAGCTAAATTCTTGAATATTTTCACCAATTTGATCTTCGATCCCTTCCGTAAAAAACATACTAAAAGAGGTTGGCGTTATGGAGCTTGCTGAACCTGTTCCCGACCAGACGGTATATTTAATATAACATTCATCGGAAAACACATACGGAATTTCCCATTGAAACCTTCCATTGTTCGGCAGGTTCTCAGCTATCATTATCCAGGGGCCATTATTTCCGTTGATTGAATATTGAAGGCTTACATGTGAAGGTTGGTTTTCCGGAACGGCCGATATCCAATCAATATTTAAAGAGCTCCACCGAAGAAAAATTTCATTCCCGTGTGGGTAAATGGGTGTAATGGATAATACTTCAGGTGTTGAAGATTCTTTAAAGCAGAAGAGGTGATTCTGATAGCTGGGCCAGGATCCTTGTTCGACAACCAATGCAAAATCGGGGAAGCCGTTATTGTCAATGTCTCTTCCAACCCGGAAAGCCTTAAAATATCCTCCGGAAGGCAGGGTGAATTGTGCATCTTGTGTCCATGTCCCTGTTCCATCACCAAGCCATAAGGTAAATGTCCCTTCACCGAAAGCAGCTATATCCATAAAGCCGTCGACATTCATGTCATAAAGCTGGGTGGCATCATAATCACCTGTTTCCGGGAGAGTTCCGGAGAAATCCTGCCATAACTCATCCCATTCATTCCATTCCCAAACCTCAATTCCTCCGTTACTATTTATGTAGGCCAGATCTTTTCCACCATCGTTATCAACATCTCCTAAGGAGGTTCCCCTACGGCCCATGATCCCTGTTGAGGGGAGGTTAAGGTCCATTAGAACAAATGATCCGTCCCCTCCTCCAAAATACACTGTTCCATATTGTTGAGTTACCGCAAAATCAGCATTACCATCATTATTGATATCACCAAAATCGAAGATCATGGTGGAATTGCCGTTCAGAAAGCCAAAGCTCTGTTCCCAGGAACCGTTTTGCATATTCCGGTAAATATGAACGCCTGCACCCGAGCCGAAGGAGACACTTCCCAGATCAAGATACCCGTCGTTGTCAATATCAGCGAAATCGGTACCAAACATACCCCACGTTTCGCCGTTTGTGGCCAGGCCGTCGTCCCAGGGAGTCCAGTTCATGCCAGTTCCATCGCCAAGAGCCACTTCGATGAGCTGATCACCAAAATCAGTACTCGAATAGTTATGATGCATGGCATAGCCTACATCAAGAAACCCATCGTTGTTGACATCTCCAACAGCTATACCACCGTATCCGAAGTTACCATTTTGATAAACTTCCCAGTTCCCGGTACCATCGCCGAACCAAACCATGATACCATGTTCCTGGGTATTAATGTAAGGTGATCCATGATCGCCGATTGAAAGGAGATCTATATGCCCATCGGCATTGATATCGGCAAATTCCAATTCTGTCCGGCCTCCTTCCATGGCGGGAAATCCAAGGCCGTTTGAGCTTTCGATGTAAGAAAGGGTAGGTTGTGCCTGAGTTAATACCAAACAGAGAAAGAGAACCGTGATAATTAATAGTTGTTTTTTCATGATTGAGTTATTAATGCAATTCAGGGATTAAGATACGCTTTTTTTACCACAAAGGAGCACAAAGGATATCACAAAGGCACTCTAAGGGTTAATGAATTACCCGTTTAAACCGTTTTGAAAATATATTCTATAATCATAAAAATCATTTTTTTCTTTGTGATACTTTGAGAATTACTTTGAGTGACTTATATGTTTGTAAAAATTCAAATATTATTTTTTAGATGCTCTATCCTTTTTATACAGAATCCGGGCTTGTTGGGTGATCATTTCATCAAGGGTGAGGTAGTAATGTTTGGCTTTTTTGGAGACAACAGCCATGAGTGTGGTATCGTTTCGGATTATTTCCTCGTATTGTTTTAATTGGTGATATTTTTTGTGGATTTCCGGATATTTCGTGAAGAATATGTAATCCGAATCCTGCCATAAAGCCTCATCAAATGAAATCCCTTTCTTTTTTGCTTTTTCTACTATGGCGTTTGCCCAGGTGGCGTCGTTAGCAATAATATCTTTATAATATCGCGGTCCGATTATTTCAAGGTATTTCTCAATATCAGTAGTCATAAATAGATACTCAGCCTCTGACCTGATCAACTTTTCAAGTGTGTTGTCCGAATAATTGGCCTTACCGGCCAGCCTATCAAATATCTCAATATTCATCCTGATTTTATTTTCATAATTATACAAAAAATCAGGCTTCAGTGAAGGTGAATAAATATTGAAAATGTTATCAACAAATCCAAAATCATATTTATGCAGAAAGCGTTCGGTTACCATCAAAAGTACGATATCCTGCTTTTCAACCTCCTTTTGTATATTAATAGTACTGACATAAACAGTGTCGGCCCAGGAAGCCGGATAGACCAATTTATTAAAATACCAGTAATCCATATTACTGAATAGATGTTCAGGGATGGAAGCGTTGTATATGTTCCAGTAATAACTGTCACCAACCATTAGGACCATGGGTCGGTCTTTACTGCGATTATCTTCAAAAGAGAGCACCGGATAAGCCATTGGCTTATGAGGTAACTCCCAAAGCAGGTTTAAGGGTTTTCCGGCATCGTAATCAGGAGGTCTGGGAAGTTTTGTAATCTCAAGAGAGTCAATGTACATTTCAGGCATATCAATTTTCCGCAAATCTTCCAGGTATTTGATCAGGCTATCGGCAACAAAGGCCATACCGTAGTTACTCCAGTGAACTCCATATTGTGGATACATTGAGTAACTCGCGGTGTCTTTCATCATCCGGTAATACTTATTCATGTCAACATAACAAATTTCAAGTTCATCTGCCTTTTTGAGAATGAATTCATAATTTGAAATGGTTCTACCGGCCAGATCATACCAGTCAGGAATGTATTCCGGTTCATACCGTGCTTTACTGGGTTCAAGAACCAGTATAAGATCAATGTTTTTATTTTTTTTAAGGTAATTCTGCACATATTTCAATCTGCGCATTTTTTTATCCCAGGTTCTTTCACCAATAAAGTCGTTACCAAGGTATGCCCTGATGTAGTCATGTTCATACAAAACATCATTTTTTCCAACGATTATACCTTCTGCATGAGTTTTCCGGAACAGACTATAATCAAATTGGTTATTGATACGGACCAGGAGATTACGAAATCCGATGTGTTGTTCAAGGTAATTGGTTAACTGATCCTGGAATTTGCCTGAAAACCATCCCGCTTTGCTAAATTCAGGTTTTGAAGCAAGGATAAAATCACCTTCCAGTTGTTTGATAGAGAAAATGTGGTACCTCTTTTGTAATGGTGACAAAAAAAGCAATATCAGAATCAAAGCAAACAGTTGGTATTTCAGTTTTTTCATTTTTCCAAGTCACAAAGGTAACACAAAGTTTTTTCAGACGGATTAATTCATATACTTTATTCAATCTGTGATGTTCCTAATGCGGGAAACAGGTGAGATGTTATCAGATCTCTGGTTAAGCATACAAAAATAGTCAGTGTTGGATTCATAATCAGATCCCAGATCAAGTCTGGAGATATGGTGTTTACATATTGAGATCCCTGGTCAAGTTTACAGAAACAATCAGTGTGGTTGTCCATTAAGAGATCCCAGGTCAAGCCTGGGATGACGCAAAATAGAGGGTCATAAATATGCAGATCCCCGCTTTCGCGGGGATGACGGTTGCTTTTTATATGGGTGAGGGGGAGCAGGTTTTTGCAAAGCAAAAACCTGCTCCCCCTCCTAAATAAATATGGAAGCGCCGTCATCCCGGGCTTGCCCCGGGATCTCATTGAGTTTATTCCCGCAGCCTCCTTTTGGCTTGCCCCTGGATCTCTTTGAACTTCACTTCAAAAACTATTGAAATTCTATAAATCACCGGTAATCTATTGCAAAATCAATTTCCGCGAAATCTGGCAGCTTTCATTAGAAAGGATAAGATAATAGATCCCTGCTTCACATTGGTGTAAATCAATCAGGCCAGACCAGGAATTATTGGCAATAATATGATTTTCGTAAACCTGTTGACCCAGATTATTCAGTATCCGCATGGTATATTGTTGTTTTCCAGGTGTTTGAATAGTTACCATCACATTACCATTGGTTGGATTGGGAAATACATATACGTTTGGGGCCAGGAGAATGTTATCAATTCCTGTTCCGGAATTTACATTGATATAATTAGATTTTATCAGTGTATTTGATGATACTCCATCTGAAACTGTAAGGGTAACATCAAATGATCCGATTGAATCATATCTGATGATGGGTTCCGGTAGAGTTGAAGTTGCAGGGTAACCTCCAGGGAAGGTCCAACTCCACGCTATTGCATTTTCAGAAGAGATATTCTGGAATTGAATATCATCACCTTTCAGCACATTGACAGATTCCACCAGGAAGTTAGCTGCCAGGACATTTGTGTGGATATCAAAAAACTCAAGATAGCGGTACATCAACTCATTTTTTGTGGAGGGATAGGTGGCGTCACTCAGCCCCCCAAACTCAAACGAAGTACCGATGGTTTTATAGGTGTCAGCATTTTGTGCGACAGCGAACCCCAACCCCGTTTCCCTGTCTGCAAAAATGAGAAACGATGGGTCAATTGGTACAAGATTATCTAATCGAATATTCTCACCAGAATAGATGAATGATAAATTTTCGGTGAAAGTTGTTGTCCTTCCATCAAGCGTGTCGATACCTGTTGCCCAACCTGCTGTGTTACCTTCTATACCAAACATACCATGGACAGCTGTTTGGTCATCAAGAAACCAGGTCATGCCACCTTCCATGTAAAGTTGCCCTCCGTTGAGCAGATAATCAGCTAAATGGTTTCCCTCTGCAAAACTAAGTTCGTAATTATGTATGAATACACCAAGGCATAGGAAAACTAAATCATATCTGTATAATTCCCAATATGGGAGATATAATTTGTACTCAACATTAATATTTTTTGCACTAATGGCATTTTTTATTGCAACACCTGAATTCAGGTTTCCATCCAGATCAACTATCAGGATAGGTGTTTTCCCAACAATGAGTTCAAAGGAGAAATACGAACTACTTCCACAGGAATCAGTGATATGTGCATTAAAACTTGCAATATGGCCATTTGGAGTAGATTGATTAGCGGTAACCCTGAGTGTGCATATTTTATTGCTTCCAGCCTGAATATTTCCATAATCTAATTTAGTATCCTCATCAATAGAAATATAAGGATCGGAAGGTATTATTTCATTTATTACACCAAATGCATCAGCATGTCCGGAATTGTTTACTTTAATATGTACTTCGGCGGATTCACCAGGGGTTAATATGCCATTATCATCGTCGTAGATGGTGATATCACCAAGACTCAGCATTGGAGCCACGCCTGTGAGGAATATTTTTTTTGATGCAATGGTTGTATCGGTGTTTATTAACAGGTCAAGCTGTATGGGGTGCATATCCGGAATATCCTGTGATGTTTGAAAGCTAATGGCATTGTAAATAGTTATTGAATCGCCTGGTGACAGAAGCCCAACCGTTGCCTGATCATTCAGCATGAGTGTATATGGGTCGTCAATGGCAGCAGTTACTAAGCCATTTTGAAGTGGTTGCAACCCAATGTTTTTAAGGGTTATATCAATAAATACTGTTTCATCCCTTTCAATCAAATTATTATCACCGGCAATAATATTGTAGTCAATGTGGAAATTTGAAGCCAACTGAAAGGTTTTAATATTGGAGAGATGATTTTCATCTTCAACCTTTATGGTTATGTCATATATTTTGTTGAGATCATCCGGGACACCCTGAAATAAGCCTTCTTTAGATATTGACATCCCCAAAGGGAATTCGGGAGGCAAAAAGCATATTGCCTGATGTGTTGGCAAATCATCCTCAAAATAATGGCTGGATATCGTATAGTTTAATTGGTCGCCATCAGATATTCCTGCAATCCATGCAACCGGTTCTGTGTATATCATATCGTCGTAATAGAATTCAACGCGTCCTGTTGGATAGAGTTTTACAGCAAAGTTATAAGAAGAGGAGTGCTCGTGATATTCATCGGTGACTTGCCAGCGAAATATTGCATATTCATTATTTCCTTCATACCAGATACCATCATCATTCGAAGGGGAAATAATAAAATTTTTGCCAAGGAAAGGTGAAACAGACCTTGAACAAGTTAAAAGCAGATGTAAGTCTTTATAATAAGGCCAGGGATACGTTTGGCCATCAAACATAAGGAAACCGGTTGTATGTAAAATTACAGAATCGTAGCTCTGTCCATAGAAGGGGAAAGAGAAATCCAGATTTTTGGCAACCATATTGTACTCAATATCCGGAGTCAGGTTTTCCTGTGTGACCATTGGAAATGTATCTTCAAGAGAACTCAAGGGGTATTCCCTTTTCAACTTCCATTTGTAGGGAAGGGTTCCTCCTGTAGCTGTAAATTGATGTTGGTACATTTCATTTGATTGGGCAGGGGGTAGAGCATTGTCAACGATCACGACTTTTTCTGCCTGAATTGTTTTAATTATTGATAATGAAGTGATATCATTTTCGCTTAAAGGAACCGGGGCATTCTGATTAATTGTTTCATCCACACCATCAGTATAATCGATAACAGAGAAATAAATAATTTCTCCTGTGCCAACGTCTAATGGGTCCTCTTCATTGACAATAAAAAAGAACCTGGCAGGTGCGCCATTATTGATATAACTCAATAATGGGGTTATATCAAAACCAATTTCAATGGTTTTATCATCCTCTTCATCTCCTCCCTGCATGTATATGGCTCCTCCCTGGTAATTAACGATAGGGAAGTCCATTACAAATTCGGGAAAAGCATTCGTTGTATCGGTTGATATTCCTGCCGTAACTTTAATTTTATCCCTGGATGAATGTTTTAAAATGACTTTCATGGTGAGCAACGGTTCATAATCACTTCTGGCTTTTATCACATGAACTGTATTGTTCCATATACCGCCCTCGCCATAAGTTTCGGCGAGGGTACTGTACAAGGCATAGCAGAAGCCATCATCTCCCCAGTCTGTATTATAGCTGTTTACAAATTTTATTCCACCAATTTCCCAGTCTTTCATATCTATTATCCCGTCATTATTAATATCTTCATCATTTGTATAACGGCCATCAAAGTTACGGTCCCACCTGATGGAATCGTTATAGCCAACAATGGTCAGGGCATGGGTAGCTCTATGCCACCAGTTGACAATAACAGCTTTGTTTTCTTCCGGTGTTCCCGTGGGTAATAAGTAATAAATATTAATACCGGTATAAAAATTTGCAACACCACCAACTTCCGACCCGTCGAGGTGATCGAAAACCCATTGCTTTAGCATTAACAATCCTTCTTCAGTTGAAACGTCGATAGCATAAACTCCTTCAATGCGATTATGCATACTTTGGTAATAATTTTCATATCCTGTCATCCAGTGGGTTGAATCGCCACGCAATGACATACCACCGTACATTTCAACGGTAGGGCAACCTACTACTTTCAATAGTTCGAAACTATGAAAATAACTGGAGCCTGTTTCCCACCAGTTGAGCCAATCGATGGCACCCCAATTCATAAAATTCCATGCAAAATGCGTAGGGTACTGATTTTCGGGCAGGTTAGCCGGAACATCACGTAACCGATCTATTTCATAAGTGAAATTATACCCTAAGGATGCGGCTTGACCGCAGCAGGCTCCATCCTGTTCGAACACAGGGCGGAGGTAAGGAAAAATGGAGTTGTCGTGCTTATATGGCAGATCCCTTTCTTTATATTTTTCCGGGTAAGTTAATGGGGAAATATTACTCAAATAGATTGAATCAAGGGATGACATCCTAAGGTTATTTCCGGAGGGCAATTGCTGAGCAAGGGAAAATATCCCGGTGGTAATGGATACAAGTATGAGTATATATTTTTTAATTTTCATTGAATATCATCAGAAAATAATAATTTTTTTAACGAATTCCTTTTCCTGATGTTTAATAAGAAGGATGTAAATTCCGGACGGTTGCCCATTCATATCCATTGAAATCCGGTTATTCCCTTGTTGAAGGTTATGAAATTGATTGTATATTTCACGACCTTCCTGGTTTATGATTCGGATTTCATCTACAGAGGCTTTGGCAGAAAACAGTTCAAGAATATAATACCCATCATTTGGATTAGGGATGATTGTTGCTTTAAATTCCGGGTCATTCCTGTCAATACGAGCACACAAATCCACATAAGCTTCCTGAAAAGCTGTATTGACACATCCATTCTCGTTTGTATATGTATAGGAAATCGTATGATAGCCTAATCCTGCAACTTCAGGATAAAAATAACCATCAATAACGCCATTGCCGGCATACTCACCGCCATCCGGCTCTCCTTCCGTTAGCAGGTATGGCGGGTCGTCGATACAGAAATCAGGTAAGAGGTCGAATGTTACATCAGGTAAAGGATCTAAAATCAGGATCAATTGATCAACAACGGGGGTATTACAAGGGGGTGTGCCGTTGGCGATCAGGGATAATTCAACATTTCCATACAGGATATCATTTTCACCGGGTGTATAGGTTGGATTAAGAACAGTTGTGTCATCAAAAAAGCCGTCACCGGTAGTTAACCATATAACAGAGCTGAAATTTACAGCATACCCATTAAGTGTTATTGTTTCATTTTCACAAATGTTTGTATCTGCACCGGCATAAGCTTCCGGGGGGGTGGTAACATCAACGCTTACAAAACCATCCACCTGATTATAGAAATTATCTGTGACAACTATGTAATAAGTCGTATTAACGAGTGGTGTATCTATAGGGTTTGGAAGGTCGGACGTAAATCCCTGCGGATCAGAAGTCCACGAATAGGTAAAAGGGCCGGTAGTTCCTTCAGCCTCTACATTTAATTGTGTTGGATCTCCCATACATACATTTTCAGGGTCTGCAGTGACAGCAATAGTAAAAGGGCTTCCCGTGATGGTTACTTCAACGTCATCATCGTCCTGGCAGCCGGAAGAGAGGTCAGTTACCAATAGATTAAATGTGGTATTACTTGTAAGTGGAAAAGTTTCCGGATTTTGAATAGTTGGATCAACGAGGTATGTTTCAGGTGTCCAGTACCATGAATAATCACCTGAACCGCCTTCGGCAGATCCGTTTAAGGTAGTAGTTGTATTATATTCAATGGTTTGATCTTCTCCTGCATAAGCCAGAGGTGGTTCCATTACAGTGATAATCATAGTATCGGTATGCACATCATTACAAGGTTCATAAGCAAAAGCCGTAAGGGTCAGCTCGGCAAAACCAGCTGATATGTCTTCTTCTCCAGGTGTGTACATAGCAGATAAGGATAAGGGATCGTCAAAAGTTCCATCACCAAGGGTAGACCACAATGAGGCAGTGGCGTTTTCCATAGAACCGGACAATTGATAGGATCCATTTTCACAAACGGCCCCATCTTCTCCGGCAAATGCCAGTGGAAGGTTGGCGACGGTTAACATCAGTGTGTCGGTGTCGGTGTCAAGACAGGGTGCTTTTGGGTAAGCAGTTAAATAGAGGTTAACGCTTCCTGCGGAGATATCTGCAGGACCTGCGTAATAAGCCGGGGAGAGAGATGTTGAATCATCAAAATAGCCATCCCCACCAGTAGTCCAGTAAGCAGAATCGGAGAATACAACAGTTCCTGAAAGAACAACCGGGCTATTCTCACAGGTGATGGTATCATTACCGGCATCAGAAAGTGGAAAACGGTTAATTGTTATTGTCAGATAATCAGTTAATGTTTGTCCCTGACTCCCATAAACTTTTAAGCCAAGGGTAACAGTTCCATTAATAATATCAAGGGAGCTTGGTGTATATACCGGGTCCAGGATGGTGTCGTTATTAAAGGTACCGGTTCCGGATGTAATCCATAAAATTGAATCAGCATTGTAAACGCTACCGGATAAAGCAACAGTATTACCCTCACAGATTGTATCATCCTGTCCGGCATTAACCATTAGCAATAATGATTCAATGGGGGGGAGAATGATATAATCCAGCCAGGCCCGGTCTGAACCATTACTCACCGAGTAGTCTTTCTTATAAACCCATTTTAATGTATGCTGACCCTTGGAAATAGAATAGGTTTTTTTACTCCAGGACACTTCTCCGGCCCATTTATCTTTTTCGCTGGCATCGATATAAAACCTCAGGTAGTCATAGTTTGCTTCTGAAGAGACTTTTTTATAAAAGCTAATCTCAGCATCAGATAGCACATTTATATCTAATTTAAGTGCTGATTCTTCATTATGGTCAATTCCTCCTGAACGAGAGCAATTAGTACCTTCATATGGATTGTTTGTAGTAATTAACCAATCAGCGTCTCCGTCAAAATACCAGGGAAAATTTAAAAAATCGCCTGTTTCAAAGTCTTCCACAATGACGCCCACGGTTAAGTAAACACTATCTATTGTTGACGTATAGTTTTCAGGAGCAATGATTAATTCAAAATAAGCGATATGACCTTCTAAAGCCTGAGGGGAAACAGTGATATTAAATGTCAGATTACCCTGAGCGTAACCCGGGATTAATGATAAAGAATCGAGGCCATTGTTTATTGTGATAGAAGGATCTGTGGAAGATAGCAACCCATAAACATTTTGAACAGATGCCCCTCCCTGATTATTAATTGTTACAATCAAATCTGTAGTCTCACCCGGGTCAAGCCAGCCGTTATTGCCATCATCTACAACAACATTACCGGCATTTAATACAGGTGCATAGGCTGTAAAAAGAAATTCTTTTTCAAAATTATATTCATCGGAGCTTATTATGCTATTCATTAAAATTTGATGTTCATTAGGAACAGTATCTGCAACATTAAAAGAGAAAGCTTCATTAACGACAACAGGTTGATCTGGTTCTAGCGTCCCGAAAAAAGCTAGGCTGTCAATCAAAGTGGTATAATTATCGGATGTTGTTAGTGACATTTCTGTATTGTGCAAGGCTTGTGATCCAATATTTTTCAGTGTAACATCCAGGTAGGCTGTTTCGCCATATTCAATTGTATCATTTGTTCCTGCTGTTACAGCTATTTCTGTTAGTACGCCAATGGTGTTGAAGAGAAGTGTTTTAGAAGAAGATATATTATTATTATCCGTTGCCAGAAATGCAACTTCCAGGTCATTGTACTCATGCGTAGGTGTGCCACTAAAAATACCATCTTCTGCAACCTCCATTTCAACAGGGAGAGAAGGGGCCAGGAATTCAATCATACTGTTTTCAACGATATTCGTGTCATTTGAGATGCCTGATTGCTGATAATTGATCCCATCACCATTGGTTGTTCCTGCGTACCATTCTGTAGGTTGTGATAATATTACGGAGCCATAATAAAACTCGATATTACCAGACGGATAAAGCTTTAACGCCAGGTTTAAGTCTGCACCAGAAGCTCCATCCTGCGATACTTTCCATCGGAATGTTGCACCGTTCTCATCACCTTCATACCACAATCCGTCTCCTTCAGCTGGATATATACGTAAACCAATATCAAAAAAGGGCGCTATATTTTTATTCTTGATAAATCGTAAATACGTATCATGGTGGTAGGGCCACGTTACGGGGTAGTTGTCAAATTTAAGAAAGCCATCGGTGAAAATATAAACCGTGTCATATGATTGTCCATAAAATGGAAATTCAAATTCAAGATTTTTCAGAGCATACCCCGACCAATTATTCGTTGGGGATAGCTGCTCATTTGTGATCATAGGGAAACTCTGGGTGTAGTTTGTTTCATCATACTCGATAAAATACTTCCAGGTATAGGGTGGTGTGCCTCCGCTTGCCATTAATTGAAAGCTGTATGGTTCATAAATAGGCGCAGGTGCAAGCTCATTAGTAGTAATCACAACGTCATTATAGTTGATAGTAGAGATTACAGACATGCTAACCAACCCATCATCCGGGATGTTGATATTGGAATCACTGCATATGATTTCCTGAACACCGTTTGTATAATCAATCAAAGAAAAGTTTTTAACCTCGCCCTCTCCCCATTCGGTTGTTTCGTCTTCCTGAACCTGAAGGAAAAATTTTGCAGGTTGTCCCGGAAGGAGGTAGTTTAGTAAGGGGGTTACATCAAGACCGAATTCGATGGTTTTATCTTCTGGTGTATCTCCTCCCAGCATATACCAACAGGCACCCTGGTAGTTGAAAATGGGAAAGGCGAGCTCATGATCAGGTTCAGTGGCTGTTGTATCAAAAGAAATTCCTGCTGTCACTTTTAATTGTTTGCGGCAGGTATATTTGATTTTCACTTTGTACGTAATTTGTGGCGAGCAATCTTCTTTTACTTTCAGGACATTTGATGTACTATTCCAGTAGCCCCCTTGACCAAATTTATCAGCTACTGTTTTATACATCATATAACAGAATCCGCCATCACCCCAGCCAGGAACACCCCCATAGCTATTTACAAATTTAAAACCACCAATTTCCCAATCTTTTATGTTTATTATCCCATCACCGTTGATGTCAACATCGTTGGTGTACTGTCCGTCATTATTATAATCCCAGCAAATAGAGTCATTCCAACCGACGATTGTCAAAGCATGAGATGAACTAGATGCCCATCCGATGCACACATGTTTACCTGCTTCAGGCGTACCTAGAGGAAGTGTATACATGTAAGGCTGATTTGCATAAAAACTTGCCAGTCCACCGGCAGGAGAGCCATCAAGGTGGTCAAACAACCAATACTTCAACGTCATAAACCCTTCGTACGTATCGGTCCGGATATTATAGGCCTGGGTAATACGGTTATGCATAGCGCTGTAATAATCTTCATATCCGGTCATCCATCGTTTAGGCCCTCCTTCAGACATACCACCATATTCGGTAACAGTAGGCGTACCCACATGCCTGAGAACTTCCATTGTATGATAATAGCTAACACCACCATAATTATTAGCAGCGTTCATCCAGTTCCAGACAAAATGGGTAGGGTATTGATTGTCAGGATCATTTCCCGGAAGATTTCTTTTGTAATTTATTTCGTAGGTGAAGTTATAGCCAACCAGTGCTGCCTGCCCACAGGCATAGCCAGCCTGATTAAACGGAGGTCTGAAATAAGGTTGGGTTGAATTATCAAGTACAGATGGGAGCAACGGAGCACGGCTATCTTTATAATGCTCAGGTAGCTCTAATACAGGCAGGTTGGTAAGCATAATGGAGTCCTCAGCCGATATAGGTTTGTAAATTCCTGCCTTATAAAGTATATGTAGTGAGTCGTTTTTAGGAATATATGTTTGTGCCGAAAGATCAGCTGTAAAAATAAACAAAGAAATAATGACTATTGAAAGAAAAACTACTGTTTTCATTTTGTCTGAGATATTGATAAGTAATATTCAATAAATAGATATAGTAAGATTTAGCAAAGGTAATAATTAAATATCGTTATGCGCTCCATATGCTATTACCGCATCAAGATGAATTTCTTTGTAACTGATTGATTTCCTGATGTTAATTTATAGAAGTAGATTCCATTTTTCAATCCGCTGGCATTAAGTTCAACAGCGTATTCCCCCGCTTTTTGTGTTTCATCTACCAGTCGTGCCACTTCTTTACCTGTAATATCAGATACTACCAGTGAAGTATGGGCATTAATTGGTAATTGATAATTGACAATTGATAAATGTTTAAATGGATTTGGGATATTCTGTTCAAGGCTAAGGATTAATGGTGATATTATATCACTGATTCCAACATTGACTGTTGAAAAAGCCAGTGTTTTGGTTGAGAAAATATTATAATTATCGGTCACTTTAAATGTTATATCCCATGTATGGTTACTGATTTCCGGTGTTCCACTGAAAATGCCTTCGGGAGATATTTCCATACCAAAAGGAAATTCAGGAGCATAAAATCCTGTGGCATAATCATCAGGGATACTGGTGGTATTAGAAACGGCAGCAATAAGGTAACTTTGCCCGTCTCCTTTTGAAACGCCGGCTGCCCACCCTGTACCTTCGGTGATATCATTACCATAATAAAACTCGATGGATCCGTCAGGATATATTGTTACTGCCACATCCACATTTATTTCAGGCTCGGCATATTTTGATGTTCTCCACCTGAAAGTGGCGCTATTTTCATCGCCACTGTACCACATGGCATCGCCCTGTTCAGGATATATCATCAGGTCGGAGCTGTACGGGGCAATGACTTTGAAATTCTTCAGTGCTTCTTCATTTCTCAAATAAATAAACTGTTCTTCAAAGATGATGGCCCCATCAGTAAGGAGTGTAACGTTATCATAATATTGGCCATAGAAAGGAAAAAGAAATTCCAGGTACTGAACAGCATAACCATCGTCATTATCAGTGGGGATAAGTTGTTGATCTTCAATAGCAGGGAAATTGTACTCAACAGATTCCTCGGAATAATCCATAATAATATCCCAAAAATAAGGGAGGATGCCACCGGAAGCATCAAGTTGGTAAGCGTAAGGCTCATTAACTACTGCACTTGGTAAAGCATCTGTTTCAATAATAGGTTTATCAAAATCAACAGCTTTAATAATTGATAATGTTGTTGTTCCATTTTCAATGATTGGGACATTCTGTTCGTCGCATATTATTTCTTCAATGCCATTGGTATAGTCAATAATAGCATAAGAAATAATTTCTCCGGTTCCTTCATTATATGGGTCCTGTTCGACAAGTTGCAGGAAGAACTTTGCGGGTTCTCCGGGGGTGATGTAGCTCAGGATAGGTGTAATATCCAATCCCAATTCCAGGGTTTTATCTGCCTCAGAAGTGCCGCCTTGCATATAAAAATCCCCCCCCTGATAATTAAATAAGGGGAATCCCATTACATGAGAAGGTTCTGTAGAGGTAATATCTGATGATATTCCTGCGA
>JAGLWB010000025.1 GCA_023133655.1 Bacteroidales bacterium | reverse complement strand
GCATATGGCACTGATAAGAGCTCAGCTGTTCCCATAAATTTATAATTTGTTCCCCCTGTTGGGTCCATTTCAATCTGGACGTAATGACTGTTGCCGCCCCAGTTAATGGTTGAGAAATTACCGGCCCGGATCTCTCCTTTTCCAATGCCAATATTTATCAACCCAAAAGAGTTGGTTTGAATCTGATGTGTTTCACTAAACACAACCGGGCCATCCTGGCTGCCCTGAAGGATGTTTACTTTAATCACAATAGCCTGATCAGCTAAGGTATTTCCTGATGCATCTCGTGCTATTGCCTGGTATTTAAAAGCTTGTGGTGCTTGTGCGTAACTGGTTACAGTTATAACCATAGTAATTGATAAGAAAAGGATTAGTTTTTTCATGATGTTAGCTTTTTGAGTTAGTCGGTAAATATAAGCAATTTAGGGGATATATGCAAGACAATAAAATATGTTGATGAAAGAATGATCAACTTATTGTGGGAAGTATCTTTACCTCTAACTCCCACATAACTTCTCTCAAATTTCAACGATCTCCTTTCAGGGATACTCATATACCGCCAGAGTAAACAGTGTCTTGTCCTGAAATAGGTTTACAAAACAAGTAAGCAAAATTGGGGATTATAAGAAGTGTAAATGGCAAGTAAGGGAAAAGAGGAGAATCAAACCAGCTGTTTGCTATATACTCTTATAACTGGGGTGATATTGGGAGGGCTGTTTTCCTGGCTATACAATACTACCATCCAAGAGAGATAAGCTATCTCCGGGGATCTCAGGTGATGTGGAAGGGTATTAATGGAGTAGGTTTACTATTTTAAATTGGGGTAATGGTTAGAATCAAAAAATAAGATGGATGTCGACTGCCTGAAACAACGAGGTTATATTCCCTTTTATTTGTCCTTTACACATCTTACGGAACATCCATTAAGCTTTTTGATTGGTATTGGGTAAAAAGGTTTGCTCCATTTCGATTTTAGAAACTGAAATCCATTAGCTTTTTGTTTTTTAAACATACCTTTTTCAACATTGTCATTAGAGCTCCAGAAAAATGCACAATTTTCTACACCAAAATAATAACCAGGATGGTCTGCCAAATTTTCTGCAAGGTTTTCCAAAAAATTCAAATTAGCATTATACGAAGTTGTTGTCGGAGGATTAGGATCACGATAACCACCATATAAAACATCAAATCCTCCTTTACCATCCTCTCGCAATGCAGCATTTATTTCTTTCCTTAGTTTTTTTATTTCCTTACTTTTTTTGGATGATTCTTTTTTAATTGGGTTCTTGTCATTTGCGTCATATAAATCTCCAAAATTATTAATTAACGAATACCATTCATCCATGCTTGGTAAATGCCAACCGTCAGGACAAACCTCTTTTGCAACTTCCCAGGAATAGAGCCTCCCATATCTGTAATAGTATTCATTAACACCTTTATAAAAATAAGATACACCTTTATAGTAGGGTGAATTTTTATCTGCCCAGAATTTTAGATTTTCTGCCATCCACCATTGGTCGCCAATTTTTACAGTTTTGTAAATATGACTGTCCCGACTGTCTGTTATTGTATCTGTTTCTTGACCATAAGCACTTATGCTAATACTTGATGTCGCAAATATCACTGCGACCAAAGAAATCATGATTTTTTTCATTTTATCCTTTTATTAGTAGGTTGGAAAACTTATTTATTGGATCGGCAAATCTGAACCAGTACTACGTTCTTGTAAGGTCGGTTCATGTTTGTTGTTTTTTATATTTCCAGGTTATCAATTAGACCTTGTTAATTTATTAACACGTTTGAAGCTTTATTTTTCGTAAAGATAGGTATTTTACATTCAGAAACCAAACATATGACGAAAAACGTAATAGCTAATGAAAAACAAAAATGGATAATAGTTACCCCTCTTTTCCCTTTTAAGCTCTGTATGGTGCTTAGCTTAGATAAGCTTTACCGTCTTATTTTATTGCTCTTGATTGAAGTAATTCAAGTGGAGTAAAAAAACAACTCAAGCAGAAGTGGAATTTAGTGCAGAAGTACCAAAAACAACATTGAGCAAAACTGTTTTGGAAGGGAACGGACCCTTCACGTATAAGGAGTTATCTTTTAAAAGTGATAGCAAAGTACCACTTGGAGATTCTGATCTGTTGTGGTGTTAATGGCGTGCCCTGAGATTATTACTAAATTGAATTAGATTATCCTGAAAGCTGCTTATCAATTTTAATGTTCAGGCATCATGCTTTGCTGATCCATGATCGTATATCCAGCAGGAATTGTAAAACTTGCATCATCAGGTGTCCAGGATTTGATATCCTTCAGTTCCATGCTTGTCGTTCCTGCCACATCAATATGGCTCACAATTCTTATTGGGAATCCGTATTTATCCGAATACCACATGGTGTATAAAAGCTGGTTGTTTTCGCCATACAGCTCTTTTTTGACACAATCGTACCCGTTTACCTCTTCATTGCCAATCACCTTTTCAGTTCCCCCCTGATCCACCTGGTATTCATACAGTTTTATTGGGTCATTGCCCATGCTCATCATACTGGTGGGAATTGTTGTTATAGCCAGTTTTTGCTGGGGCATCAACACAAATACCTCATTGGTTTCGTTCAGCACAATAATAACTCCTTCCTGCCCATCTTCATTGAATTCATACCTGTAACGGTTTTCATCGCTGAATACTTTAAACTCTTTTTGAATGTTTGAAAGGGTGAATAGCATGTTTGCCTGGAATTGCCCGGAAACTGTATTTGAACAAAAAAACAAAATAACTAACCAGGACAAAAGCTTAATGATCTTTAAATTTTTCATAATATTAATTTTTGTTAATATTAAATTAGATATTGCTAATTACATTTTTACAAATTCCATCGTGCTATTGCCATTTATGTGCTTGTGCAGCGCCTCTACCACTCGACAAGGGAGCTGCATCCGAGGAGGTGCTATTCCTGGACAAGGGAGCATGCTCTCCTGTCGGTTCCTCCACCGTGGAGGTGCTACTCCTGGACAAGGGAGCATGCTAACTTGTTGTGAGTTTCTGTACTATTTTCGGGACCTCTTTTTTTTCACATACAAGCTCTATCACTGCAATAACCTCCTCATCCCTGATAATGGCTCCATCAGCTTTCTT
>JAGLWB010000249.1 GCA_023133655.1 Bacteroidales bacterium | reverse complement strand
TGGTTTTTAATCTCAATGGATTTTTCAAACTCACCTCCAACAAATGTGATGATGTCGATTTTAATGTCTTGACTTTCGGTAGCTATTTTTGCTACTCCGCTCCTGATTTTTTCTTTTGTTGTCATCTTATTTTCTTTTTAAATGATTAATTAAAATAAATTATAATGCAAAAATAAAGTGGATTTATATCATCAACTGCCACTTAAGTTGCACAACAAGAATTTATTCAAAAAAAAATTATTGATATTGCTGAAAATGTAGATAAAGACAATAATGGTTTAGTCTTGACAAGACTACAATTATGTTAGAAAGGAATTCCTTTTTTTAAATTCTTCTAATAATTTCTGAATGTTATTTATTTCAAGGCTTTTCCTTTTTACCGATAGCAATTGACTGTTTTTTAAATCTTGAATATGGCGGTTGACTACATTTCGTACACTGCCAATCATTTTGGCAATCTGTTCATGTGAAAGATCGTTAATCAGTGATAGCTTTCCTGTATCGCTGTCAGTATTTCTTAAAATTAATTTAACTAATCGTGTCCATGTATCATATAGTACAAGATCAGAAGCAGATTCTTCGTAATACCGTAGTTGTTTCCCAAGGTAAGGAAGCAGTGCTTTATTAAAATCAGGATGTGCATATAGCCATTCCCTTGCCACTTCAATAGGGGCTACTAATAACTCCATGTCATCCAATGCCATGGCAATAATATCATGTTCTTTTTTATCAAGTAAACAAATTACATCATAAATATCTCCCGGCCCAAGAATGTCAATTATATATTCCCTATCCGTGTCAAAATTCATTACTGATATTTCCACTCTTCCGGAAATTATTACATAAATATTATACAAGGTTGACTCAGATGTTAGCGGATAATTATCTTTCAGATATTTTTTACTATGAAACATTTTTAAAATCTCATGTAAAACACTATCCTCAACTTCAGAGAAGATTGGAGACTGTTTGAGACTATTAAAGTAATAGGAATAATTTGTTGTTTCTTTTTTCATTCTTCGGATACTAATTCAATTTATTTTTATACTCTTTAAGGCTTCTAACAGCTGCATGACGTCCAATTTCAACTAATTCCTCAGCTTTATAAAAGTCAAAAGTTCCACACGAATTACGAGAAATATTTATCAGGATGTCAGGAGGGTATTTTTCTAGTATCATTTTTGAAACTTGATATGTTAATATACCTACTGTATTATTAATAAGGTGAAAATATCCTAATTTATCTGTTTTACTCTTTGGAAGGATTTTATACAGATTACTTTGAAATGCTTTGATTTTTTTAAGATATATTGAATGATTTTTATTTTCTTTAATTTTGGGAATAGATGGTTTATATATTGGAACATCCGCATTTACATGAACAGCAATAATTATATCATCTTTGGTTCTTTTAACATGATTAATGGGAACATTATTAATAACACCACCGTCCACAAGTATTGAATTTTCTGTTTTTACAGGTGTAAAAACAGTAGGAATTGATATTGATGCCCTTACTGCTTTATATAAACTTCCCTTTGTAAAAACAACCTCTTCTTTCCTTGAAATATCTGTTGCTGTGGCAGCATAATAAATATTTAGGTCTTCAATGTTTATGTCGGGAATAAATTCCTTCATTTTATTTAATACCCTATCCCCTTTAACCAAACCTTGTGCACTAAATGTAAAATCAACAAGTTTAAAGACATCGAATTTATCAAGAGTGTATATCCAGTTTTTATACTCTTGCATTTTTCCAACAGCATAAACACCACCAACCAGGGCTCCCATAGAAGTACCGGAAATAGATTTAATGACAAAGCCTTGTTTTTCTAATTCCTCAATAACACCTATGTGTGCAATTCCTCTTGCACCTCCGCCAGATAATACTAATGCTACATTTTTTTTCATTTTATTGAGTTTTTAATGGCAATTTCATCCTGTTGGTTATTTTATAAAAACCGGTTGATGTTATTGTATTCATAATCCTTAGTTTTTAGGATTTTTTGCTAAATTATAAAAATTTGAGGAGTCAAAGTCTCGTTTTAATCATTTAATTTTTTTTAATCCTTTAACTTTCATTTTTGAAGTTTCAACCGAACCTGTTTAATAATATCCTCAACGGGAGTTTGTGTATTAACCCACTAAATTATTGAAAAATCAGCTTGGTTACCCATTTTTGGATCACAAATCTTAAAAAACTCTTTAAAGGAGTCAAAATAGGTCATTTGGGCTAAAAAAGCAGGCGTATTTTGAAATAATGAGACTAAATGAGCCCTTATCATGCTCATTAAGAGGTCAAAACCAAATATTGACATAATTCTTTTGAGGTTATAACATGTAAAGATCAAATAAACTTCGCCCATAACTTTTTCCTTTCCTCTGGTAAGTGTGTAGTCGAAGTGCCAATGTCGTTTAATGGTACCAAACTGATGCTCAATAATTTGTTGTCTTTGTTGGTAATAATCTGGTTGCTGGTTAACTCGGTCATTATTTCTGCTCACATAATCCTGATATTCTGTTCTTTCGATAAATCTTCCGTTTTTGTTTTTAGTGCAGTCAGATCTTAATTTGCATTCCATACAAGCCTTTGTCTTATAATGCTTTACCTTGTAAGACTTCCTTCCGTTAGTAGAGGTCTTGTTATACGACGTTCCATTTGTTCGTAATATTTGACCTGCTGGACAAATGTAGATGTCTTGCTCCTGGTCATACTCAAAGCTCTCCATTGCAAAGTCGGGGTTGTTTATCGTAGAACTGGATTCTTTTGGAGAAACAAATGAGGTTACTCCAAGATCTTCACACGCTTTAAGTTCTCTGCCGGAATGATACCCTTTGTCCGCCAATACATTCATTTGAGAGTATTCTTCTAATTCCCCCAGGTTCTGCTGTGCCTTTTTAACCATCACGGAAAGAGCCTTGGTGTCGTTTACATCGCCAGTATCGGCTGCAATTAGTAATTTATATTTGGAGTCACTACCTGCCTGAATATTATACCCTACCTTTACGCTATTGCGCTGAAATACCACTGCTTTGGAATCGGGGTCTGTGGTTGAAATCTGCCCATCTCCGGATTCTTTCAACTGCTTACTAATGTTCTGGTAATTTTCTTTTTTTTGTTGATTATACTCAAGTTTGGCTTTAGTATCCTGGTCAAACTCCTGGTTAAGTACCTCTTCGTATTCAGCTATTTTTTTATCGATATAATCAATATGGCGCTTTACCTTTCTTTGGTTAAAATTGTTCTTTAAACTATTCTGTGCTCTTATCTTGAATGAATCAATTGCAACAGTTTCTCCATCAATAAGTTTCCAATCCTTGAGCAACGCTACAAAATACCGAAACACTGCTTTAAATGCTTTTGAATTATCTCTCCTAAAATTGGCTATGGTTTTATAATGAGGCCTTTGATTATTGATAAGCCACATCATCTCAACATTGGTCTTGCAAGCTTTTTCTAACTTTCTACAGCTGCGAATACTATTTTGATAACCATAAAGATAAATCTTCATCATGGTTGAGGGATGAAAGGGAGGACGGCCTTCGATGTTTAATTTGAAATAGCTAAATCCAAATTGCGACAAATCCAGCATATCAACAAAAGCATCAATTATTCGAACCAAACTTTCCTTTTCAACCATCTCTTCCAAAGAGATCATCCTTATCTGGTTTCGGTCTTGGCCTTGAATATGGTTCATTTTGTAAGTTTTAGAATTTACTTACAAAATACGCAAACAGAATATCTTGTACAAGTAATGTTTATAAATATAAGAATGTTGTTAGTTAATGCACAGTCTGACGGTATGTATGTGTGGTTCTTCAGCCGCAGAAAATTTAATATTGAATTCGTCTTCAATCAAGTTTGACATTTCTGCAAATTCAAAAGCTATATTTCAAACTAAAAACAAACTCATCCATTCCTGCAACTTTAGCAAATGTGTTATCACCTTTACCATCCAAAAGCCTTACTCCAATATTAATTTCAGTATCGTTGTTCGGATAATAACTTATAGTTGGGGCATAGATTATTGCATAGTTATTTGGAATATCATCCCAGTCGCCAACAACAAAACCACCGGCAAGGGGAACTATTTTTAGATTATCATTAAAAAATTTTTTCTCATAACCCATCATAAAGTAATCATTCAGGTTTTCGGATCCTCTTTCGTGTATGAACCCGTGCAAGTACTGGAAATTAAAATAGGAGCCATCACCAAAAGTATAATCGGTTCCAACCACAAATTTCACATAAGGCTTTTTCTCAAGAACAACAGTGTCTACTATCACAGGCACAGGTGATTGCGGATATAATAAGCTCAAATCGTTTGACATAACCACTTCTTCCTCCGGGAGAAACATTGCTGCTTCAGCCCAAACCCCAACGCTACCAATGGCCCCTGCCAAGTCGGCGCCAAAAATATGTTGACGGGGATAAAATGCCTGGCTTTCGATTGTAACACCACCAATCGTATCTACAGGAATAAAAGTATTATAATATGTTAAGGGTAAGCCATCAATATTATAAACATAACTTAATGAAAAATCAAAACCCTTTAAATAACCACCGAATTTAAGTGCGGCAGTATAGCTATTCGACAAATTATTTTGAGGCATGAATAAGGTATCCGTAAAACTTTTTATCTGCATTCCCGGCGGCAGGTCGGGTTGAGGTACAAGGGCGGAGATCCAATCGCCTGCAGGTAGGGATGCAGGACGGAAGAAAGGAATATAAACACCTTCTATTCGGAAATCATTCATATAATATATCATTCGTACAGCATCAGAGCCGAAATGCCTGCCAAAATCCCAGATATCTTCAAGATCATATGCATTCAGGTTATCGGTAGGATTTAGCTTATCGCCCGTTCCCCATGCAATCCGTTGACGTCCGATAGTAACATCCAGATTTTTTGTAAGGAATCCGTAAAGTGAAACATAACCTTCACGAAATTGTAAATTAATGGGAGATGTTTCATCCGGATTATAAAGCTGGTCAGTACTTGTGATGTTTGGGACGCCAAAATTTCTTACCCAAATATCCGAATAAAACTTTGCTCCGGATATTTTCTTTTCAAGTTGTAAATCCAATCTGTTTTCGTTCCACGACCAAGGATTATCATCCTTCAGCCGGAAACGTTGATCAGTTAATAATGAACCTTTTATCTGTAATTTATTATCTTGCGCTGATAAGGTGAATGACCCTGTAAATAAAACAAACAAGGCAAATGCAATTTTAATTTTTACTTTCATTTTTCTGTCCAATTATTAAGTTTCTAATACTTTTAATCATTAAATCGTAATTATTAAATGCAGTAATTGCTATTTCGCGGCCTTCAGATACAAATTGCTTTGAAGCTTTAATTACTGATGTTTTTTGAAATTTGGTAGGATGAACCAATCCTTTCAGCATCACATATTTCACTGTTTTGCCTGTGGATTGATAGTAAAGGTTAATAAGTGTTTCTACTCCAAATCTCGAATGTTTCATTTTATCAACAATTGGCAGAATATCCTTTTTCAATAAAGCACGTTCGCCTGTTAATGATTTAAAAGGATTTACACCGTAATTTATCAATGTAGCTGTCGCCTGCCCGAGAACCATATCTGCTTCTTTGCTTAATACAGGTGTAATTAATTGAACAAAATGTTCTTCTTGGAGGTTTGTTAAATCGGCATCAATAAATACAATTATTTCACTGCTCGTATTTTCGATTCCGGTTGCCATTGCAAAGCCTTTTCCTTTGTTTTCGGATAAAAAAATATATTTAAAATTGTATAAGCCATTTATTCCCTTTAAAATGGAATCCGTTTTATCAGTTGACCCATCGTTTACAACAATTACTTCATCAAAAAAGTAATCAGAGACCGTTGCTACAACATCTTTAATAGTACTTGCCTCGTTGTATGCACAAATTATTGCTGATATTTTTTTCATTGTTAATTCTTTTTAATTGTTTTTGTTTTAATTTCTTCTAAACTCATTATTGTGGCTTTCCTACCAATTTCTATAAGGTCTTCAGCCCGGTGGAAATCAAAATTACCACATGCTTGTCTTGAAATATTAATGACAATATCAGGCTTGTTAATTTCAAGTGTTAGTTTGGAAATCTGAGAAAGCATCAGACTGATTGTGTCTGTCATAAGGTTAAAATAACTCATACTTTCTTTCTTGTTTTTTGCCGATAAAATTTGTGCCAGTTTGTTTTGGAAACTTTTTAATCTTCCGTTGGCAAGATGATCAATGTAACCTGGGCTTTTTTTAGGTTTCTTAAAAGGAATCTGAGCATTTACATTAACCGCTACAAGCAAATCGCCTTCATGCCTCGTAATTCGATTCACCGGTACCGGATTTAAAACACCACCATCAACAAGCAACATATCATTTTTATTAACCGGAGTTAATACAAGGGGTATTGATATTGAAGCCCTGACGGCTTCCCATAGGCTACCTTCCGAGAATACTATTTCCTTTTTATGCTTTATATCAGTTGCCACCGCACAATAAGGAATATACATGTCTTCAATGTTCTGGTCAGGAATAAATTTTTTAATCGCCTTCAAGACTTTGTCGGCCTTGATGATGCCACTTGTACTCAAAGTAAAGTCAACTAAATTAAAAACATCCATCTTATCCAAAGCACATAACCATTTTTCATATTCATCCAGTTTTCCAGAAGCATAAACCCCGCCAACCAAAGCACCCATTGACGAACCTGAAATGGAAGTAATTTCGTATTCCTGACTAATAAGTTCACGGATCACCCCAATGTGGGCACTGCCACGAGCTCCGCCACTACCCAGTACCAATGCTATTTTCTGTTTCATTTTTGTAACTTACTGTTTTAACTTTCTAACCGTAAATTCATCATCCGAAAGACCCTGATCAAAAATCACATCACTAACGATCATTTTGGTAGCATGATTTCTTTTAATGTCTTTCATTAATATTTCTTTTGCGCTCCAGTAATTTCCCACTTTTTCGTATTGATAAGTTGCTTCTTTGACCTTATTTCCTCCCTTATCAAAATACTCAGCAGTCACCGGATAAAAATCTTGTTTATTGATCTTCATCACCTGTTTTGAATAATCAGTTTTCAATCCCGGCTTAGGTACTAACTTTAATGTATACGTTTCGTTATCCTGATCAATTAGCTCAGGATCATATTTTGAGCTGAGCAGTTTGGCTTCCATATCATCATACGAAAAATCTGTTCCTGCAAACTTCTGGTTCTTCACATGTGAGGCTATTCTTCTTTCTTTACCAAAAGCAGGCATATAAATGTACATCACATCTTTTGGCAATGATAAAAATGCTATGCCTGCCTGTGATGCAGGACTTGTAAAACGAAACAGGCGCATATCATTTCCCTTCTGTATCACATCTGCTTCCCGCTTGCTTTCACTTCCACTCTTGTCGATCAGGATAATGGTGACTTTGTTTTGCTGATCCTTGGCTGAATAAAGGACTTTGTCAACTTTTTGAAGGATCTCATTGACATCTTGTGATTTTACATAATTTATAGTGCCTGTCAGCATCACAAATGCACATGCTAAAACTGATAATTTAAAAGTTTTCATAATTATTACATTTTTCAAATTAGTTAAATATTAAGATTTTATAAATTTTCGTTTTCTGTTTGCAAGAATTAATATTACAGGCAGTAAAGTTAAAGCCCCAAGTCCAGAACCAATCATACTTAATGCTACCAGCAGACCAAAATTCTGTAATGGAACCAATTCAGAAAATAACAGTACAAGAAAACCTGCGGCAACTGAAGCTACATTTATAATAATTGCTTTGCCACTTACCATTATTGTTTCTTCAAGAGCCTCATTAACATCGCCGTTCTCATTTAATGCGTGATTAAAATGCGTGATTATGTGAATTGAATAATCAATACCAATACCCAATGCAATACTCGCAACCAAAACTGTTGCTATATCAAGCGGGATGCCTGTTAAACCCATAAACCCGAATAGAATGATGATTGTGGCTATTATCGGGATAGTGGCATAAATCCCCTTTGCAACAGAACGCAACAACAAACCAACAATAATAAGCACCATAATAATGGCTATAATAAGACTGCTAATCTGGCTATCAATTAAACTTGAATCCAATCTTACATAAACTGCAGGCATACCTGTTACTTCTATTTTACATTCTTCTGTTGAATTTTCGGTTACAAATGTTTCCATAGCATTTTCAAAATCTGTCATTAATTTACTGTCGGCAGAAGCAAACTTCGATTGTATAATTGCCTTATTAAGGTTTTTTGTAACCAATTGCTCCATAATATCCTGTCCGTCTAACAAAAACCAAAGGTTCACAATTTTGGCTTTTTCATCCGGAATCTTCTTCCCTTCGCCCATTACGTCACTCATTTCTTCAATAAGGTCGGCTATTGATTGTGTTTTGTCTATACCCGGAATAGTTTCCATATATTCCTGTGTTTCTTTTATCGTTTTTAATACTTCCGGACTTTGAATATCTCCGTTAAATACAACATACACAGGTAATGAACCGCCAAATTTTTCCTGCATAATATCTTCAGTTACCCGTGTTGGATTATTTTTTTTGAAATAATCTGCCATATTTACACTTCTTTGTATCATGAAGACTCCGCTGATAGTTAAGAGAAGTAGTAATGACCAAGCTGTTAAAGCATATTTAGGATGTTTAAAAAGTATGTTTTTCAGAGGCCGTAAAATGTTGTTTGACAGGAAACTTTTTTTCTTTTTACCGTTCCTTTTTAATCTGTTAGCACTTTTGTACATTGAAAATGCAGAAATTAATGCCGGAACAAAGAATATAGATAGGAATAAGGCAAAAAACACTCCCACTGCTGTGAAAATACCAAAGTCTTGTATCATTGTAAGATAAGCACCAAAAACAAATGATACAAACCCGACTACAGTTGTAACTGCGGCTAAAATAACAGGTGTTATAATGTATGCCAATGCTATTTGTAATGCTTTTTTGCGGTCTTTCTCCAAACATTGATTAATCCTGTTTAAAACATGAATCGTATAAGCACTGCCTACAGCAAGTAAAATAATCGGAATAATGTTTGAGATCATTGTAATTTCATATCCCAACAAAGTCATTAATCCCAGCGTCCATATAACAGATATTGCAGCAGTTAATAATGGCAATATAACCCCTCGTGTTGTTCGAAAACTAATAAAAAGTATGAATGCTATCAATAAAAATACGATTGGTATCAATCTTACAATATCAGATATTATCAAGTCAGAAACATCGTTCATCATCATTGGCAAGCCGCCGAAATAAATTTTTTCGGGTAAATTAAGTCTGGTGATTTTCTCTTTTATTTCAATTGCTAATTGTTGTTTGTCAACACCATTAAGCATTGTAAACATAATAAGGGTTGAGGTCCCATCTTCCGAAACAATCGAACCTTTGTACATTTCTTTTGAAAAAACCCGGTATTTCAGACTATCCAATTCCCGTTGTGTATCAGGCATGTCGTATTCATCAACAAGTTTACCTATTTCAATTCCCCATTCACTTCCTTTAATATCTATAACATCAGTAAGGCTTGTTACCGTAAAAATGCCTTTTGTAAATTTTAATGTGTCGGTAATTTGTTTTACATGCTCAATTACTTCCTTTTTAAAAATGTCATCGGTTTCGAGGAGAACCATTCCCAAATCATTCCCTCCAAATTCTTCACCTATATTTTTATACAACAATGCAACAGGGTCATCATCAGGTAAAGAACTTATTATATCGGAATTGATTTTTATATCTTTAAGTTGATAGCTAAAAAATGCTGTTAACCCAATAACTACAATAATTATTAGCCATTTTAATTTTATTATTCCTTCTGATAATTTGTTCATTCTTTCTGATTTTTAAATTTAAATTTACCTTTAATTATCTTTTCGCGATTTTTCATTTTCAGTAACTGTATATTCTATGTTTTTAGTAACTCACGATTTAAGATTCCAATATTTTCAAATAGACTCATATCCATATTTATAATTTTTTAATATAGCACCTTGTCCTTTTGTGTTGTCTGTATTCAAATTTATTCCACAAGTTACTGATATTAAAATTACTTTCAAGCTCTCGTGTTGATTCAATATTTGTAATCCCGTTTTTTAAAAAAGCTCTTCCCAGATCGTTAAAAATAATAGCATTAACTCCTTTGCCCCTGTACTTTTTTTGTATTGCAATAAGTAAGGAGTCTACAGTGTGATTTTTTCGCAAAGCATACATTATTCGTAAAAAACCAAAAGGGAAAAGCCTGCCATTTGACTTTTGCAATGCTTTTGAAAGTGACGGCATACATATTCCGAATCCAACTACTTTATCTTCTGAATCTAAAATAATTGACAGATATTCGAGCCTGAGAATAGGGATAAATTGCTTTTTTAATTCTTCGATTTGTTTTTTTGTTAACTCAGAGAAGGCATAAAGTTGTTTATATTCAACATTTAGAAGTTGAAATATTTCATCGGAATATTTTAAAATGTTTTTTTTATTTTTAAGTTCCGCACTATGTAACGTATGTTTTTTCTTAATAAGCCCGGCTATTTTTATATAATTTTCAGGTACGGATTTGGGCACTTTTACATTATATTCTACCCAATCAATATCTTTTTTATATCCTAGCTTTTCAATAAGTTTTGAATAGTACGGATAATTATAATGTGCAAAAGATGTAGGTAATTCATTAAATCCTTCAATAAGAATACCCGATGAGTCAAAAGATGAAAATCCAAGTGGACCGTGTATATATTCCGCATTGTTTTGTTTTGCCCAAGTTTCAACGGCGTTACATAAATGTTGCAAAACATTTACGTTTTCAATAAAATCAATCCAACCGAAACGTACATACTTTTTATTGATTTTTTTGTTATAATTATGATTAATAATGCCTGCAACTCGTCCAACAATTTCATTGTTTCTGTATGCAAGCCAGAATTTTACTTCACAAAACTCGAATGCAGGATTATTTTCTTGAGTAAATGTCTGCATTTCTTTTGAGTGAAGTGCAGGTATATAAAATTTGTTATGCGAGTATAATTTATTCGGAAATTTAATAAATTTCTTTAATTCATTTTTGGTTGATATTTCTTTTATAGTGATTTTCATTGCTGTTACTTTCTTATTATAATAGCACCGGTTGAATATTCTCCACCAAATACCGTAATTGCTATTAATTCCCTTTTAAATTTTCTTTATCTGCTATATCAAGAGAGAATTTTTCAGGGTGTTTGGCTCCTACATTTTGATAGCACTCATTTATTTCTTGCATTACTGTTTTGATATTATCGGTTTCATGAATTACCCCTTTTATTCCAATTTCTTTTTTTGTGTAGTCAATATATCCTGCTATAATCGGCACGTTTGTTCTTTTCGATATGTAATAAAAACCTTTTTCCCATTGCGTTTTCAGATATCTTGTGCCTTCTGGAGAAAGAGCAATACATAATTCTTCGTTATTTTTTAATAGACCTGCGATTTGAAATATTAAATTATTTCTCTTGCCTTTTCTGTCAACAGGGATACTTCCAAGGAGTTTCATAACAATATTGATTGGGAATATTAAAAATTCCTTTTTATATAATATTTTGTATTTGACACCTATTTGGTTGAGAAATAATGTAACTATCAGCCAATCCCATACACTTGTATGTGGTGCAATTATTAATATTGATTTTTTTATACCAGGGAATACCCCTTTGATTTTCCAACCCAAGATATTGTACAAAATATAACCTGAAGTTGTTCTCATTAATATTCTAATAAATTATTGCCTGAAATTTATTTAATCCCTTCAAAGATTATCGCCGGGGGAATATTTAATAAAACAAATTTCCAGTTTGCTTTTTTAAACTTGCGATTAATTAAATGAAATATCAACCATGAATACTGGTAGGTTATAAAACCTTTCAATAGCAAATTATTCATAAACTTATATTATCTCTTTAGAATCCCGTTAAAAAGAATATCAATCAACGAGCCCAACTGGCTTTCAAAATCCGTATCCACTTTTTCAATAAAAAATGGAATTTCAAAACCTTTCAAGGCAATAACTATTGCTTTGGCCGTTAGATTAATATTTTCAATTTTAAATTCATTATTTTCAACCCCTTCGGTTAATATTTCACTGATCATACTGATTTCCTGATTGTCAAAATCTTCCCTTATTTTTTCAATGATCTTAAAATCCTGTAAATAGTCATTCCGTAAAGCCTCATAATAATTAGCCAGAACATTAATAGTCATCATACGGGTTATGAAATAGTCTTTCAATTTTTCCTTAGTGCTAGATTCAGAGAGAATTACATCAACTAAACTTATTTTTAAAACATTAACCTCTTTTTCAATTACTGCCTTATAAATATCCTCTTTATTTTCAAAATAGGTATAAATGGTCCTCCTTCCTTTACGTGCTGCAATAGCAATATCGCCTATAGAAGTTTTTGCAAACCCGAACCTTCTAAAGATATTCCGGGCGGTTTCCAAAATGATCTCCTTAGAACTTGTAGTAACCATAATGATAATTTATATTAATACTCAACTGCACATTATTTGTTTTATTGTGCAAAAGTAATTTATTTTATTAGTTTTGCAACTTGATTTTAATAAAAACGAAATAATGGCAAGTATTAAAGCTGCAATTACAGGCATACAGGCTTTTGCACCGGAGTACATTCTAACCAACAAGGAGCTGGAAACAATGGTGGATACCACAGATGAGTGGATTACAACACGTACAGGTATTAAAGAAAGACATATATTAAAAGGAAAAGGGCTTGGAACTTCTGATATGGCAGTGGAAGCTGTTAAAGGCTTATTAAAGAAAACAAGTATATTGCCGGATGAAATTGACCTGTTAATATGCGCTACAGTTACACCAGATATGGTTTTTCCTGCCACAGCAAACATTATCTGCGATAAAGCAGGTATTAAAAATGCATTTAGCTTTGATATAAATGCTGCTTGCTCCGGATTTCTATTTTCTTTAGTTACAGCATCAAATTATATTGAGACAGGCAGCTTTAAAAAAGTAATTGTTGTTGGCGCTGATAAAATGTCGTCAGTAGTTGATTACACTGATCGGCAAACCTGTGTGATTTTTGGAGATGGTGCCGGTGCAGTACTTTTAGAACCATCTGCTGATGGAAACGGGATTATGGATTCAATACTTCGGACAGATGGCTCGGGAAGGATTCATCTTCACCAGAAAGCAGGGGGGTCAGTTAAACCTGCTTCTCAGGAAACTGTGGGTAAACGTGAACATTTTGTTTACCAGGAAGGGCAGGCAGTTTTTAAATTCGCTGTAACTAACATGGCAGATATTTCTGTTGAGATTATGAAGAAAAACTACCTCACAGCTAATGATATTGCATGGCTTGTTCCTCACCAGGCAAACCTGAGGATCATTGATGCCACCGCACGAAGAATGGGGCTAGAGAGAGAAAAAGTCATGATAAATATACACCGATACGGTAATACCACCAATGCAACCATCCCTCTTTGTCTTTGGGAATGGGAGGATAAGCTAAAGAAGGGTGATAATATTATACTGTCAGCATTTGGTGGTGGATTTACATGGGGAGCAATTTATCTTAAATGGGCTTATGACGGGAAAAAAGAGTTAGTTAGATGTAAGGATTAATACCAGATAGTGTGGTTAATTTTTTCTGATAAAGTTATTATAGATAATTGAATAATGAAGTAGATTGAGGAACAGAGCTCAATTCATTATTCTCAGATATTGCTTTTTCAAACATTTCCTTTTTCTGAATAATATTTTTATTACTGACAAAATTTTACCGTTCGATACATAGTTACCTTAAATATATTTATTATGCGAATCAAGGGTTAAAAAACATAAATAAATATCAGTGCGTTATATTTCTATTTCAGGTTACAGGTTACAGGTCTCAGGTTTTTGTCCTGCAACCTGCAACTCGAAACCCGCACCAATAATGATGATTGGTACGTAGAAAATTTTCTATTCGATTTCAACTCTTTATTGACATTTATTAATAATGTTTTCATATATTTGTAAGATCAATATAATTGATCAACCTTGCTTAAACGACTACTCCCCATACTATCTCACCCTGCTTTTATAAGCTTAATTCTTACTGTAATAACTATTGTTTTATTACCACCGATATTTAATCGGTATAAAGCCAAACTTGTTGATAAACAGATTCTACCATCTTCCCAGAGAGAGGTTTTCCATGACCTGGATCATGATGGATATAGCGAGAAGCTAAAGATATTTGATGTTTACTCCGCTAATTCAAGTATCCTTATTATGACTAAAGAAAAAATATTTCACCATTGGCCATTGCATAAAAAATTATTTGATCATGGCCAGGTTTATTTTGGCGATTTCAACAATAATGGATATGATGAGATTTATGTTTTCACGCATGATTCTTCCACGATTTACATAAATATATTTGAACCATTCCCTGACCTGGTTACTCATATAGAAGACAGGCCAATATACCAGGTTTATTATAATAAGCATAATACGATTGACAATCAGATAGTTTCATCTCTTTTCGAAGATTTAAACGGCGATGGCAGTAAAGAGATCATATTATCATTAATGACCGGTTGGACAGGGAAACCCCGGCAAACAATAGCATATGATTTACGGAATGACACCCTTTATTTTTCTCAAAAATGTGGTGTTTGTCTGTATGATTCGTATACTTATGATATTGACGGGGATGGTGTTAATGAAATTCTCGGATCTACACACGCTTATAATAATTGTAAAGACTTGCCCTATTCTGACTCATCTACCTGGCTTATGATTCTGAATAATAAGCTGGATTTCTTTTTTGAGCCTGTTGAAATCGGAAAACACCCAGCTTCCTTAATGGTCCGGCCATTAGTTCATAATAATGAATCATACTTAGTTGTGTTTAATCAACACCGGGGTATAAACGATACTTCTTCCCTGCTTCTCTTTAATAAAGATGGAATACAGTTAAAAGAAAGAAAGATTTTGCATAATATAGATATTGAGAACTCTTTTTTGATATCCGGTGATCTAAAAAATAGAAATGTAGTTTATCATTTATATGGAAATGGAGAAATTGATGTGATTGATAATGATTTATCGGTTGTTGGTAGAATAAAAACTAAAATCAAAGTTTTCTCAATGCCAAAAAGAATTGACATCGATCATGATGGGGAAAAGGAGATAATTATTCAATCGGATGGAAATCTTACAATTACGCGATCTGATTTTTCACATCCGACTGCGTTAGAATTTTCATCTTTTGCAAAAGGTTTGCTTGATTATTCTATTATTTCAAAGGGACCGGATAAATCCTATGTTTTTATTCGAAAAGATAACCGCGCTTATACTTTTCATTACTCTAAAAATTCCCTGTTTTTTCTAAAATATTTCTTTTATTTAGCCCTTTATTGTTTGATATTTCTAATCGTCTGGCTTATTCGTAAAAGTCAGGAATATACATTAATCCAAAAGTTTAAAACAAAACAATTAATTGCGGAGTTACAATTAAAATCAATACAGAACCAGATCAATCCCCACTTTACCCTGAATGTTCTAAACTCAATTGGAACACTTTTCTATAAAAAGGATATTGAAACGGCAGAGTATGTGTTTGACAAATATTCCAAGCTGCTAAAAAGCACGGTTATCAGCTCAGAAGATTTTATTATTACACTTTCACATGAGATTGATTACGTGGATAATTATTTGAAAATTGAAAAATTCCGGTTTGAAGAAAAATTTGATTATAAGATTTCAGTTGATGATAAGGTAGATATTGAAACCAATATCCCGAAAATGCTCATTTATACTTTTGTGGAAAATTCAATTAAACATGGGATTCGGCATTTGATGTCAGATGGGTATTTAAATATTAACATCATTCAGAAAAGCGAGAGTATTATTATTGAAGTAGAAGATAACGGAGTTGGTAGAAAAAAAGCTGCTGAATATGTTCAATTTTCAACGGGGAAAGGCCTTAAGATCCTTGATCAGATCATTCAATTGTATTACGATTTAGAGAAAGTCAAAATTTTTTATAAGATTAAAGATCTTTTTGATAATTTTAACAACCCAAAGGGAACGCAGGTGGTTATAACAATACCGTTATCAAATTCTACTACATGAAAACAATAAATTGTATTATCATTGATGATGAAAGAAACTCCAGAGACAGACTAATCATATTATTACAGAAGTTCGAAGAGGTTAAGATCGTTGGATTTGAAGGAGATCCGGAGAAAGGGATAGACCTGGTATGTGAAAAAGAACCGGATATTGTTTTTATTGATGTTGAGATGCCGCGCAAGACCGGTTTTGAGGTTGTAAAGGAGGTTAAAAAAAAAGGCTGCCATCCAACCTTTATTTTTGTAACCGGTTATAACCAGTACGCCATTAAAGCCATAAAAAGTGATGCTTTTGATTATATTTTAAAGCCGGTAGATATTGATGAGTTAAAGAGTTCTATTGAGCGGTTTAAGAAGTGTCGAAAGACAATTAACTATACTGAAGATGATAATCAGATCTTATTAGATGATTTGAGTGACCGGGAAAAGGAGATATTTAAATTACTTGTACAATGCAAGACCAGTAAGGAAATTGGAGAAGAGCTCTTTATTAGTAAAAATACAGTTGATACCCACCGCCGAAAGATCCTTGAAAAGACCGGAGCAAAGAATACGCAGGAATTGATACTGTATGCGTCAGAGCATAAGCTATAAAGAGGCAGGTATGATTAGATTGTTAGTAGTTGGCGGGTCGGCGGGTGTTCAGGTCTGCGGGTCAGTAGTCAATAATTTATCAACTCGCAACTTGAAGCCTGTAACTTTTAACAAAATTTTTACCCGGTTGGCGCGCACTCAAAGAATATCAATTATCGTCGCGCCGTGCAAAGTCCATAAGGTGGGGATTTATAAGGCGTATTACAATAATGAAACACCTTTTAGCAAACCCGCAGGTATTCAACCCTGTCCGGTAAGGCCTGGTCAACCACCGGAAGCGAGTTTTGCATAGTCATCAGAAATGGTGGCATGAAGCGTAAACAGCGACTGCCAAAGGTATAGTATTGAGCTTCTAAAGGTTATTTTATGTTGAAGCATTAACTTTCGTTATGGTTGGTGCAATATCAGCGTTGCGCAAATGACAAGCACCGTTGATTCGACAGGGGTCTGTGGCTATATCAAAGGCAGAATGGTTTGCATGGGAACACGGGAGAGCCTCGCGCCTCCACACGAGATAGGGTTAAAATGGGTTGACCCAAACCAAATAACCCAAGTCTATCAGGTCAATACATCCACCTGAAAAGACACCAAGAAAAGAGATGTATCGTATGTGGTATCCGAACCGAGAGAAATCGAAGGGTAGGAGAATGGCGAAGGCAGTCTTAGCATCCCCATAGTACCGTTAGAAAGCCGGGAAATCAGTCCTATGAAAGCCGGTGAGTAGGGAAGGGAAAACTTGGGAGAATAGAACAACCTAAGGGATGCCTTAAATCGGGACAGTAATTTAGAAACATTAAATGTACCAGAGACATGAAAGGAATGTCAACAGAAGAATTACAGATAGCAGAGCGAGCAAGGAAATACAAGCATGAAGCCTTGACGAATCTAAGCCAGTTCATAGACGAGAAATCATTGCACAAAAGTTATCTAAGCCTGAACAAAAACAGTAGTCCGGGAGTAGATGGCAAGAGATGGGAGGATTA
>JAGLWB010000248.1 GCA_023133655.1 Bacteroidales bacterium | reverse complement strand
TTAGCATAATTCTTCGGGACATTTTCAAATAATTTTTTCAAACATTTCATTTTAAAACAAAACCACGGAACTTGTTTTTTATACTCTAAATATTCATCGCCAAATTTTCTAATTGTATCAGGTTCCTCAACAAACTTGATCATTATCAGCATGAAAATTATTTCAAC
This sequence comes from Bacteroidales bacterium, assembly GCA_023133655.1. Taxonomy (GTDB): domain Bacteria; phylum Bacteroidota; class Bacteroidia; order Bacteroidales; family JAGONC01; genus JAGLWB01. Next base: position 1,973 of record JAGLWB010000248.1, on the reverse strand, counting down.
AGGTGCAATAATTAGAATGAATGAAGGCGACCCTATTAAAAAAGCAACAGCAAACGGCAAAAACAACAAACCCAAATGCATTGGATGTCTCATATATTTATATACTCCTTGTTTGGTAAGTATATTAGTTTGCATTCTATTCAATTTACCTTTTCGTCCGTATTTAGCAAGTGTTCTGCCGGTGTTTTTACTAATTCGCATTACTATAAATAACAGAAAAACACCAATCAATAAACTAACAACATGAGAAATAACATTATTATGGACATTCTCAAACATCAAAGAATCAATATAATATCCGAAAACACTACCGCCAAAAATCATTATTATCCAAACAGCTATCCTTAACATAATCTTTGATTTTTTTGATTTCCCATTTACTATTTTAAATAATATAAATACTATGATAGTAATCTTCTATGATCGAATTAAATTCTTCACGATAAGCTTTCACGGACGCAGGTAGCTGATCCATAATATCACTGGCGATGAGACCATCTTCTCCTTTATCCTTTGCTGCAAGATCACCAGCAAAACCATGTAGAAAAACTCCCATACGCACAGCTTCATTAATAGAAAATCCGAGTCCGAACATAGCAGCGATTGCTCCGGTTAAAACATCGCCGCTGCCGGCAGTAGCCATGCCGGGATTGCCACTGAGGTTGATAAATACCCTCTTATCCGGATAACCAATCAATGAATGTGCCCCTTTCAAGACAATAGTGGCATGAAGTTCGTGAGATGTGCTTTGCAAAACATCTATTTTATTTTTTAAGATATCGTCGATTTTTTGTTTGGAAATTCTCGCCATTTCGCCTAAATGCGGTGTTAAAATTGTAGGGAATTCCCGTTTCTTAATGTATTGCCAATCGTTGGCAACAGCAGTTATTCCATCTCCATCAATGAGTAGAGGCTTTTTAATTTCAGCACTTAACTCTCTTACTAAAGTTTGTGTTTCTTCATTTAATGATAATCCTGGTCCAATGACAACCATATCTACATTTTCAGAAAATTGTAAAAGTTGCTGCCTGTTTTCAAGACTGATGCTGCCTGATGTTGTGTTTTTTAGGGGTACAAAAACAATCTCGCTCCCTTTATTTCCAATGGAAGCTACCAAATTTGCAGGTGTTGCTAAATAAGAAAGTCCACCTCCGGCTTTTAGAAATGATAATGCAGAAAAATAGGGTGCACCCAGATAGTTGGATGCCCCGGCAATGAATAGTACTTTTCCATAGTTACCCTTGTGGGTATCTTTATTTCTTGTAAGAATCGGTTTAGGATCGTTAGTGGCTATTTTTAACTGATCAGAATTTTGCATAACGGGCGGGAAGGAAATATGTGTAACATACAATTTGCCTCCCAGTTCAAATCCAGGGTACAGTAGGTTTCCAATTTTTGGTAAACCAAAGGTGGTAGTATAATGGGCCTTCACGGCTGTACCCATTACCTGGCCGGTATCACCATTTATCCCCGAAGGAATATCGATGCTGAATACGGTTTTTTGGCTTGTATTAATCATGTTAATAACATCTTCATATTTACCTTTGACTTCCCGATCAAGGCCTGTTCCGAAAATAGCATCGATAACAACATCAGATTTATTTATTGCCTCCAATGCTAAGGAAACGTCTTGCAGATCAATCACATTAATATGCAATTTATTGACGATATCGAAATTTTGCTTTGCAGCACCCTCAAATTTAGAGCTATCACCCAAAATAAAAATAGTTACTTTACCACCATTAGAATAAATTTTCCTTGCCACCACTAATCCGTCACCGCCGTTATTGCCGACACCACAGAAAAACACAAAATGTTTATTTTTAACTCCAAACTCTTTCAAAATAGTGAAATAAGAGGCCTGACCGGCATTCTCCATAAGAATCGCCTGGGTAATACCATATTCTTCAATGGCCCGACGATCTAAATTTCTCATTTCACTTGCATGACTAATTTTCATAATATTTATATTT
>JAGLWB010000247.1 GCA_023133655.1 Bacteroidales bacterium | reverse complement strand
ATTTTTGTAAACATGTAATTTCTATTTAAACAATTAAAAACAAGCAAAGACAACTAAAATCAAGAATTTTGTTTGTTCATTTTATCTATCCTACGAGATTTTTCAAACCTGAAAGATTGACGTTAATTTATCAAATAAATATTTATCTTTGTTGCATACATTAATTATAAAATCAGGAGCGCCTGCATGAATTCAAAACAAAAATGGTTGGAAGAGGCATACGATCTTTTTGGTGAGTATGGCCCTGATGGATTGAATATTAAATTGCTGGCTGAAAAAGCAGGCTTGCCGAGAACTAATTTTTATTACCATTTTGCAGACAAAGAAGATTTAATTGAGCAACTCCTTCACTTACACAACCAGGTCTGTGAAAATTATTGTGAAGTTTTGAGGGACCAGATGCGGGTATTCCTTCCGGATATGCATAAAGTTGCCGTAGAACACCAGGAAGGATTTAAATTTCACAGGCAGCTTTTTTTGAACAGAAATGATCACCGGTTAAACCTGGTCTATATCAATGCTAACAATTCCTGCAACCCAGTCATCATTCCAAAGCTGATCGAATATTATAAATTGAATGTGCCATATTCGATTATCGAATCTCTCTGGACAACAGTTACAGATACCTGGTATTCCAGGCTGGATGTAAATAACTTTAATGTTTCATGTTTATGTGGATTAACCGAAGAAATAATGAAGACTGTCCTTGATTTCGCAAAAACCAAACTGTTTGTTAATTCGATTAAATCAGTGAGACTTTAATTTTGAGAAGCAAAATTGATTAGTCGAACTGATCCCGAGCGGTAGTCGAGGGATCTTATGGGTCATAACTTGCCAGCCCACCGGCTGGTTCTCCACCGCTTGTCACTTGCGCCAAAGCTTAGCGACGGAGCACGGCGGGGAGGTTCATTAGGGCAAACGTATTTCCCATATCTTAAATCAATTTCCTGACAGTGGTGTCTGAACATTTGCATTTGCAGTGTATTATTTTTATATCTTCATAATAAGAATAATTTCCTGTTATTATTTACTGATGGAAACTAAATATGAACTATTAAAAGTCGCCTACGATAATTTTGGGATGCAAGGGCCAAAAAGCCTGATTAAAACATTTAAATCTTTTCCAAAATACATTTTCAATGATGTTGATGATTTAAATGATCAATTGCTGGATAAGCATTCAGACCACATTGAAATATTTAAAACTTATTGCCAGCTAAAGCTAAATGTTTTTACAGACCTTTTTGATTTTTTGGTAAAGTTTCCAGAGGTTTTAAGGTTTCATAAACAAATATTCTTACACAGGAATGTCCCGGAATACAATTTAATATTCCGTTATTCATTTAATGAAGTATCAACTTTTTTAAGGCCTTATTTTTTAGATTATTATCAGCTTGAAACAGATAATTGTATAAATCAACAGGTCTTGCTAACCCTTGCGGAATCATGGTTATCAAGAATAAATATAAATCATCCGGATGCAGTGGAAATGCTCCGGCAATCGGATGAAATTTTGAAATCAATTTTAGATTTTAAAGAATATCTGGAAAATAATTGTCAATCAAAAAAAATTACACAATGAAAACAAAAATATTCAAAATTAAAAAAAGTGTTGAGTACTAATTTAAAAAGAAAAAAATGAAAAAACTTACGATTAACAGTTTACTTATTGTTGTGCTTTTTTGCACAGCTTGTGGAAATCTCAGTAAAAAAGAAACTTCTGACAAAAACACAATTTCTGACGAAAAGGTTATTGAAATTGCAACAAAAGCTTACGCCTTTGGATATCCAATGATTTTAATGGATTACACAAAAAAAGTATCTACAAATGAAGAAAAACCAAGTTCAACAGGTTATGCACCAATAAATCAGATAGGCCATTTCAGGCAGTTTCCTGATGATAAATTCACCGATGTTGTAAAACCAAATGTGGACACTTATTATTCAAATTCTTGGTATGATTTAAAAGCAGAGCCTGTTGTATTAAGCGTTCCTGCAACTGACAGATATTACTTATTACCTCTTTATGACGCATACTCTAATGTCTTTTTCGTGCCAGGAACAAGAACCACAGGTACTGGTGCGCATACCTTCTTAATAACCGGTCCTTTTTGGAAGGGAGAAATTCCTGAAGGAATGACACAAGTTAAAGCGCCAACAAATATGGTATGGATGGTTGGCCGAACTCAGGTCAATAGTGCAGAAGATGGAGCTACAGTTGTTGCAGGTTTTCAAGACGGAATGAAAGTAGATCTTTTAAGTAATTATGGACAAGAGTATGATGTAGTAGCAGGAATAGTTTCTGAAGACAATAAAAAAATTGTACCGGTAGATGATACAAGAGCCTTAACTACTGAAAAATACTTTAACAAGCTTGCTCAATTAATGGCAGATAACCCACCTGCTGAGGCGGATTCTTCTTTAGTTAAAGAAATGAAATCAATAGGGATTATTGCAGGGCAGAAATTTTCAATTGAAAATTTTTCTCCAGAGCTAATTAAAAAATTAAATGCTATTCCAGAACAAGAACATCAAAAATGGTCGGATATGTCCACAGGAAAAATAAATATAGGATTAAATATTGTAAATGGATGGATGCTAATAACAGAGGGAATTGGTAGTTACGGTGTAAATTATGACTTTAGAGCTTTTATTGCTTTTATAGGTCTTGGAGCCAACTTAGCAGAAGATGCTGTTTATCCAAGTACTTCATTAGATAGTGAAGGAAACCCTATAGACGGTAAAAACAAATATATTCTCCATTTTGATAAAGACGAAATACCTCCTGTAAACGCATTTTGGTCACTCACAGCATATAATAGCAAAGATTTTTTAGTAGGAAACCCTATTGACAGGTTTGCATTAGGAGATAGAGACAATCTTACATATAATAAAGATGGTTCATTAGATATTTACATTCAAAATTCTGACCCAAAAGGAGATAAAACTTCCAATTGGCTACCATCAACACAAGAAGGTTTAACCAACCTAACATTAAGATTATACTGGCCTAAAGAGAGTGCTTTAGACGGAACGTGGATAGTTCCCGCTGTAATGAAAGTTGAATAACAGTTTACAATCAATAAAACGAAGATTAAATATTATAAAACTAAAATTAAATTATTATGAAAAAGTACATGATAATGAAAACATATCACAAATTACAATTATTTACGGCAATAGTACTATCGGTTGCATTATTGAGTTGTACTCAGCAAACAGCAAAAGATCAGCAACCCGTCACTTCCTTGTCAAAGGAAATTAAGGAAATTCATCAGGGAATTTTAGAAGGATATTTATCAAAAGATGAAATTCCTAATAGTTTAAAATTAGTACCTCCGCCACCGCAGAAAGGGTCAGTGGCCTTTCAGTTAGATCAGGAAATAGCAGCTAAATATGTTGCTATGGATGACGAGGATAGAAAAGATCAGGCTGCTAAAGATGCCGTATTGTCTTTCCCTGAAGCTACTGAGGCTTTTAATATGGTTTTAGATATTAAGATATCGGAAGAAACTACCCCGCATTTGATTATGATACTTCGAAGGACGTTGGCTGATGCCGGATTATCAACCTATACGGCAAAAAATCATTATCAGCGTAAACGGCCATTTATGGTAAACAATACAGCTATATGTACTCCTGAAGAAGAAGCAATGTTACGAAAAGATGGTTCTTATCCTTCGGGTCATACAGCTATTGGTTGGGCCTGGGCGCTTATTCTGGCCGAGGTTTTTCCTGATAATGCCGATGTGATTCTGGAAAGAGGTAAACAGTTTGGCATAAGCCGTAATGTATGCAATGTGCATTGGCACAGCGATGTAGTTTACGGAAGAATGATGGGGGCAGCAACAGTAGCCATGTTGCACTCCAATACTGATTTTATGATAGATTTAAAGGCAGCTAAAGAGGAAATTAAAACATTGAAGAGCTTAATTAATAATTAAAAATTTTAATCATGAAAAGACTAAAAAACATCAGAAAATTTATTGCCATCTCATTAATTGGGATTTTGGCTTATGCTTGTCAACAAACACCAGAACCTAAGCAGGAAGTTCAAAAGCCGAAATACTCTGCCGATGTACCGGAATTCCTGCTCACCCCGGACAAGGTAAAGACCGAATTCCTCGGTGACCTCGAATTTTTCGATGGTATGCCCAGCGAAGCTACTGTCAAGAAAACCTACGACTTTCTCGATTTGTCGCGTGGAGTAGAGACGTTTCTTAACGGCATGCCGGCAGCGTCCCTGTATGCCATGCTGGAGGGGCTCAAAGACGCCGGCTTGGAACCGGGCGACGTGGGGATAACCGAGAATTTGATGGACGCCCGCTCCCTGTTTTTGACGGCTCAAACCACGACACCATATATCACTGGAGAGATCGATTTGAAGAATGGACCGGTTGTAATAGA
>JAGLWB010000246.1 GCA_023133655.1 Bacteroidales bacterium | reverse complement strand
AAGGCTGAGCGAAGCGAAGTCCGCCGCAGGCGGATTCAAGGTTCATAAAAAAAAGCAAGTTGCAAAATTACGATTTAATTTTTTTTATTAATTTTACATAGTAGAAAATAAACTTTTATTTACTCATTTAATACCTTAGGCTATGAAAAAATTATTACTCTTAACAGGAATCGTTACTTTACTTTTTAGTTTTCAGCTTATTGCACAGGTAGTTCCTAATGGTAGTTTTGAAGATTGGGAAAACTTCGGGAATTATGAGAATCCATATTTCTGGGACACACCCAATCCTGAAACATCCCTGGTAGGTCTTACCACCGTGACCAAGGAAGACTCTGTTGTTTACGACGGCACATATTCTGCCAGGCTAACAACACTGGATATTATTGGCATCATGATTGCTCCGGGATTACTTACACTGGGATCATTTGACGTGGATTTCATCACCCAGGAAATCACTTTTGGCGGAGGCGAACCCTTTACTGACTGTCCGGCTAAATTAACGGGATGGTATAAGTATACTCCGGCAGGGTCAGATTTCTTTTCGGTTTCGGTTTACTTAACAAAGAACACTGTTGATACGATAGCTGTTGGGGCAATCTTGCAGGCTACTCCTGCCTCTGAATGGACACAATTTGAGGTTCCCCTAATCTATTTTTCAGCTGAAGATCCCGACACGGTGAATATGATCATTATGTCATCCCTTGCACCGATAACGCCGGGAAGTGTACTACTTGTTGACAAGCTTGAATTCCAGGGTGGAGTTGGCATTGAAGAAGAATTACTAGAAAGTTATGTCGATTTTTATCACGATCAGTCCAACCAGACCGTACAGATCAATTACCACTTCACTAGCGAGCAAACTGTTTTTGTTTCTTTATTCAATATAGTTGGTCAGCCGGTTAAAAAGTTGCGCGAGAGGAAAGTCATGAACGGACAGGAGGTCATTGATCTCAGAGGCTATCCGGCAGGTATTTACTTGATAGAGGTACGATCAGGAAGTGAGCGGATGGTCAAGAAGTTGATCTTTTAAGTTGAAGGTTCAAAGTTCAAGGTTCAAGGTTGAAGATTTGAAATTTTGTTTTAGCTTTGTGGCTTGGGTTCGGGTAGCGCCTGGCACGGATCCCAAGCCCAATACTTCAAAACTCAAAATTCCACACCCCAAACCCAAAACCCTCACCCCCCCCCCACACTCACACCCACACCCACACCCACTTCGGGGCATTAGCTCAGTTGGTTTAGTCCGCCTGCTTGACAGGCATGAGGTCACTGGTTCGATTCCAGTATGTCCCACTCTAAAAATCAAGGACTTACATTAAATTGTGAGTCCTTTTGTGTTTCCTGGTTGAAATATAGTTGAATAGACAAATAGTTAAAAAGCCCGAATAGCACGCACCCTGCCCCCGTTATGCTTACCGTTGATGTACTGAACGCCATTACTAAAGTCCTGTTTCCATGCGTTGGCGTTATTGGTCTCGGTAGAACTCCAATAGGCGGTACTAGCAAAAGCGCTTCCTCCATTTGCCACTGCTGTAACATCAATCGTTGTTTTATTCTGGTACATCAGGTTTAATTCCTCTTTTGAAGGCAGGTACCAGTCACCGTATGTTTTGCCACCTTCTGTAATTTGCAATTCGTTACAGATGCGGGCTGCATAAGTAAAACCATCATCGCCAATTGCAACTTGAGCTGAAATAATAATACTTGTATTCATTTCCCCTGAATATGGTCCATCACCATAGGCTCGTGTATCACCACAGGTTCCTGCATGCCATCTCACTCCTGAACCTTGATCTTCTTTAGCACATACCAAACCGTGTTGACCGGTTTCGTCCACCCAAAACACAATGCCACCGTGGGCAAAATCGCCGACGGAGTATGTAGTGCTTTTATTGTTCCAGCTTAATATGCCGCTTCCGTCAGTTTGCAATACCTGTCCGCTGGTGCCGTCAGTATCCGGGAAATGATATGCTCCTGCAATATCCAATATTCCAGCCGGAGCTGTTGTGCCAATCCCCACATTGCCAGAATTATTGATTCTCATTCGTTCAGC
>JAGLWB010000245.1 GCA_023133655.1 Bacteroidales bacterium | reverse complement strand
AATGCCTATGAAAAGAAACAGTGAATAGTAAAAAGTATCACATTGCGATGCCTTTAGCAAAAGGTGAAGTAGTGTTAATTCAAAACACCTGAAAATCTGTAAAATTTTAAAAAGAGCAAATGTAAAACAAACTTAAATTACTCTAATGAAAAATAACAATTTAAAATTTGTAAAGAAAATGGAGACACGTTATCGTATATCTAAACTGGTCTCTTGTACGGTAATAATACTGATTTATATTAATTTATTATCATTGAAAGCACATGCTACCGGTTCTTTATCCGAAACCGTTATTACCCAGGAAAAAGTTACCATTTCAGGTACGGTAAAGGATGAGAATGGAGAATCTCTCCCGGGAGCAACTATCCTGGAAAAAGGAACCAATAATGGTACCATAACTAACGCGGAAGGAAATTATACTATTTCCGTCGAACAAGGAGCTGTTTTAGTCCTTTCCTTCGTTGGCATGGAGACACAAGAAGTTTCAATCGGTAATCAAACCACCATTGATGTTGTATTAATTCAGGCAACAATAGGTTTGGATGAAGTTGTGGCTATCGGATACGGTTCACAATCAAGGCGTACTCTTACCACCTCTATTGCAAAAGTTGATGGAGAAACATTGGCCAACATTCCAATAAGTAGTGTTGGAGAAGGTTTAAAGGGGAAAATTGCAGGAGTCAGAGTTTATTCGAATAATACAACACCTGGAGCAGATCCTATTATCCGGATTCGTGGAGGATCCTCAATCAACAAAAGCAATGCACCATTGATATTAATTGATGGAGTTGAATTGAATTTAAGTGATGTCAATCCACAGGATATTGCATCAATTGAAGTCCTAAAGGACGCAGCATCTACTGCAATCTACGGATCAAGGGCTTCAAATGGTGTAATATTGATTACAACCAAGAGAGGGACCTTAAATAAAGCCCCTAGGATAACGTTTGAGACTAATTTGGCTCGTCAGGAAACAGAAAGGTTTTATGAATTCCTGAATGCCGAAGAATATATTTCAGTCGTAAGACCGGCTGTAGCAGTAAGTCCAAGTCCTCAAAGAAATGATATTTCGGGTTATTCTGCCAGTTCCGGGAATAACGAAACTTCGATATATACCACTCGTTATCTACAGCCGGGAGAATCGGTGCCAGAAGGATGGAAGTCTATGCCGGATCCTCTTGATCCTTCCAAGACTTTGATATTTCAGGACAATGATATTAAAAGTATTCTTTTTAGTCCTGCGTTATGGAAAAATTATCATTTAGGAATTGACGGAGGAACAAATATTTTAAGGTACTCCGGAAGTATCGGATACACAGCCGATGAAGGTGTTGGACTTGGAACAGGATGGGACCGGTTTAGTGCGAGAGTAAATGTAGATGCCAATATCTCCGAAAAGTTGAAATTGTCAAATGATCTTTCTTTTACAGAAAGCTCAACAGAAGAGTATTATAATCAAAGGAATATTATAGCCCGCGGCCTTGCAACTGCTCCAACACACAGGTTATACTGGGAAGACGGAACGCCAGCTCCGGGATATAATAAATCTTCTCCTAATCCTTTATGGAATGAATACACAAGAGATGAAAACCGTAAAGATCAGCGATTTATTATGGGAGGTAAGTTGGATTGGAATATCATTGAGCGGCTCCATGCAAAAATAACGGGATCATATTATGTACGAACCTGGCAAAGGGATTATTTTATGCTGGCAAATGAATTTGACGGTTCCAGGCCTGCGGTATCAGAATTTTCCCAAACCCTAAAATCGAAAATTGAAGCCTATTTCTCTTATAATAAAACATTTAATGACCATTCAGTGTCTGCAGTGACAGGTTACTCATATTTAGATATTTATAAAAAAGATTTGAAGGCCGAAGCAATGGGTGCCAGCACGGATAAAATTCAAACATTGAATGCTGGACCTGAAAAGGCCGATGCCAGTAGTGAAATTCATAAAGAAACTTTGATTGGTTATTTTGGTCGGTTATCTTACGATTTTAAGAAGAAGTATCTATTTTCCGCAACATTCCGCAGAGACGGCTCATCTCGTTTTTTAGAAGGACATCAATGGGGCTTTTTCCCAGGTGTTTCAGCCGGTTGGATTATCTCGGAAGAACCGTTTTTCGCAAACCTCAGCCTGGTAAGTAATTTAAAATTAAGGACAAGTTACGGACTGACTGGTAATAATTCGGTTGGAATGTACGACTCCCAGGGAAGATTTACGGCTACCTATATTTATAATGGTAATGCAGGTATTCGTTCAACCTCGATGCCTAATGAAAACCTTACATGGGAATCTTCAACACAGTTAGATTTTGGATTTGATTTAGGTCTTTTTAATGACAGAATAATTCTCATAGGCGACTATTTTAATAAAATTACCGAGAACCTGTTATTCAGCAAACCGCTTCCGAATACATCAGGTTTCTCTTCTGTACAATCAAATATCGGAGAAGTAAAATTTTACGGTTTTGATCTCCAATTATCTTCAACCAACATTAAAACCAATGATTTCGAGTGGAATACAAATTTCACCTGGAGTTATGTAAAAAACATCGTTTTAAAACTTCCTGATAACGGAAGGGATAAAAACAGGATTGGTGGAATTGTTTTGGTTGAAGGAGGAGAAGAATTTGGTGGAATTGCAGAAGGAGAACCTCTGTACCGCTATTATGGCCATAAAGTCGATTATATTATTCAAACCCAGGAAGAAGCAGACAATGCTCTATTTGACGAATATTCCAGGGGATATAGTCCTGTTGATGATAAAAGGATAAAAGGCAGAAAGTTGCCTGGTGATTATGAATGGGTAGATCGCGACGGAGATGGACGGATTTCAGCTGTTGACCAGTTTCTACAAGGCGTTACCGTTCCGCACACCACAGGTGGAATGGCTAATAATATCAAATATAAAAACTGGTCATTGAATCTGTATCTGGATTGGCAGTTAGGCCATTCCATCAATGACTATTCTTTTATGCGATTTTTTATGAACACATTTGCATACAATTATGCACTGGTAGAACAGGTCAAAGATTGTTGGAAAGAATCCGGGGACAATGCTAAATATGCAAGACTGACTGCAAATGACCCAGGAGACGGAAGTAAAAATTACGGAAGGAGAAATTCCGAATTCAACTTTAAAGCAGATTATTTATGTATAAGGGAGGTTACACTGCATTACAACGTACCCGGTAGTTTTATCGACAGGTTTGGAATCCAGGAGTTGAATGTATATGTATCCGGAAATAACTTGCATTATTTTACAGAACTCATTGGAACCTCTCCTGAAGCAGGAGCCAGCACAACGTATTCCTCGGGAAATTATTACAACTATCCTCCTATCAGAAGATATTCAATAGGGATTAAGGTAACGTTTTAAACACAATAAAACTGATAAAAATGAAAAAGATTAAATATATAACAGCGATTTTATGTGCAATAATATTTTTTGCATGCGAAGATGACCTTAATTTTCCACCCCAGAGTGTTATCTCCTCGAATTCAATGTGGAAAAGTCCCGGAGATGCTATGGGTGCTATGTATGGTATGTTTTCACAATTACGTTCTGCGATAAATGATGACTATATTCACTGGGGTGATTACCGAAGTGCCTTTTTTGGTGATGCATTGGGCTCCCAGGCTGCATTTCAGGATATGTATAACAATACGCTTGACGCTGAAGACAGAGGTACGGACTGGAGTGGACTTTACAGAACCATAAATGATTGTAACCTTATTCTAAAACATGTACCTGAGATTGAATTTACCATTCAGGAGGATAAGGATTTCATTTTGGCTAATGCATATTTTGTTCGAGCCCTTTCATATTTCTATATTGCCAGGGTATGGGGAGATGCACCGATATTATTATCGGGTTTCGAATCCGATAAACAGGAAGATCTGTATCCTACCCGTTTACCAGTATCTGAAGTTTTATCGCAAGTAGCTTCAGATATTGATCAGGCGATCGGATTATTTACTGACGATGATGCAGGATCACGAAAAGCAGGTTCTAAGGCTGCAGCAAATATGCTTAAGGCCGACTATTAT
>JAGLWB010000244.1 GCA_023133655.1 Bacteroidales bacterium | reverse complement strand
CAGGAAGAATTGGAATTCGAGATTTCAAATGGCGTTTGTGAATTTAAGATACCCTATTTAAAATATTGGGGAATGATACTAATAGTTTGAGTGGAGAATACATTGCCTTATATAGCCTATTATTCATTATTATGTTTAATTTTTTTTATACAAAAAAAATTAAATTCAGATATATATATATAATACTGTTTTAACTTAATTATTAATTAAAAATCAAATGAGATGAAAAAAACAAAATTTAAAAATTTATTGAACCTTTCATGGTTCATTTTATTGGCATTAATGATTGTAACCTCTGCCTGTAAAAAAGACGATGATGATGATGACCCACCACCACCTCCTCCGGTTGAAGATGGCACTTATGTTATAGGGAACTCTACTTCTTATACAGCGTTAGTTGCAAAAGGAACGATGGAGGATGGTATTGATGATGTAACAGAAGCATTAAGAGATGGAATGTATGTCAAATACATTTCGGTATCGGCAACCGGTGACGGATTTAACGCAGTAATTAAAGCCGGTGCAACAGAAACTACTTATGGTCCTGCAACCAATAATGTAGATGCGGATCTTATTCAAAGAGGAACTCTTGGAACTTCCGGTGCATTTTCTGTTCCAACTGATGGCCTTTATTATTTTGTTATTGATGTAAGCTCTAATACTTATTTTATTGCCCCTGCAACGAATTGGGGCATTATTGGTGAGTCAGTGGGCGATTGGGGTAGTGATATAGAGATAGCTTCAGGTACCTGGTCAAAAGAAGCAGTAAACTGGGAAACTACAGATATTGAAATGAGAGAAGGCCCATTCAAATTCCGCCAGATTGGAAGTTGGAAAGTTGTTATGGACGATTACGCTGCAAACACTAACTTTGGTGGTGTTGTTAGCGGTACTTTACCAGATTTAACTACTACTTTTGTTAATGGTGGTGATAATTACGAATTGGCTTTAGACCAGGAAGGTATGTACACTATAGCTCTAACATGGACTGATACAGATGGTTTCACTTCTGCTTTAACTAAAACAGATGATGTTGAACCTCCACCAGAATATTTTGAAGAACTTTTTATGATTGGTCCCGGAGTTAGCGATTGGGGTACTAATTTACCCATGGTAGCTGTATATGGCAATCCACAGTTATTCTGGAAAATTGTTTGGATAACAGAAGGAGAGGAATTTAAATTCCGTCCTGATGATACCTGGGGTGGTGATGAATTTGGATTTGATACTGACTTAGGTGATGGTGAATATACCATAGGTGATGCTTCCAACTTAATAATGAATGCAACGGGATACTATATGGTTGTTGTTGATTTAGAGTTAGATTTAATCTCAGTTGTTGATCCGACTGTTTACCTTATTGGTGATTGTGTTGGGGGCTGGGAACAAGCCGTTGCGGAAAACATGTTTACAGTTGACAATCCAAACGAAGTTCTCACGCTAACTAAAGAGTTGCTTGATGGCGATCTTAGAATGTATGCTGCACATTCTTATTTCTTTGATTGGTGGCACGTAGAATTTATGATTTTTGATAATGTTATTGAATTCCGTGCTGATGGCGGTGATCAAGACAGAATTACACTAACTGCCGCTGAATACACTATTGAGCTGAACTTTAAAACAGGTGCCGGTTCTATTCAATAGAATTCACTATGTAAAAAAAATGCCTGCAATTTGCGGGCATTTTTTTTAATAATTTGGAATTATTAATTTTGGTTAATGTTTTCCCCAACGTACTTTTTACAAGTACCCATATTTGTCAGCCAGATAAGTTAATAATAATGACAATGAAAATGCTATCATAGGAGCTACTACCCACATTACGAAAAATTTTTTAACTTCTGTTTTTTTAAAAATATTCTTGGTTCCTAATTTAGCAACACCAATTCCTAAAATTGCAGCAACATTCAGTTGGACTAATGAAGAGGGGATCCCTTTTGTTATTGATGCAAATAGCAATAAGCTTGATGAGACAAAAGCAATAATAACAGCTTCAAATTTGCCGAATAAAACAATTTCTTTTCCTGTATTTTTTACAATTTTATGTCCGAAAATTGAACTTCCTATTCCAAAACTCGGCGCTACAATTAAGGTGGCTAATATCATTATCAGAATAAAATTGTCATCTATGGACATATTAAGTTCATTTGCCGTCATTGATGCAATCGGCCCTGCTGCATTTGCAACATTATTTGCCCCAATTGAAAAGGCAACATATAATGACATTACTATTATTATTCCATTCCAAATTGGGTTCAAATTCACATTGGTTGCCCTACTCATTGTATATCCTCTTTTTCTCATAGGGCGATAAATATACTTCCCGAGAAACAGGCTGATAAAAAATGAAATTACAGGTAAAATAAACCAAATTGGAATTATTTCTAATAATAATTTTTCTGTATTTAATTCATTAAAATATATTGCAGGTGCAACAACCGACATTACGGTCGCTTGACTTGTTGATTGAGGTATTCCAGCCAAATTCGCTATTAACAAAGATACTGCAACAGAAAATAGAATGATGGATACGATTGTAAATGACATCATTTCAGGGTTCAATAATCCTTTACCCATAGTTGTTGCAGTTCCTCTCCCTGCTATTATTGCTCCTAAAAAGACCATTATTCCAAATAAACCGGGAATTAAACTTTTTCTAATGACATTTGCACCGTATGCTGCAGAAAAAGCCGGAGCGGTTCCACTACCACCCATTGTCATTGCTAAAACCATAGCAATAATAAAGGGTATTAAGAGATGGCTAAATAATGGTGAAATCATATTTGGTTGCTTGGGCTCTATAACCAGCTATCTGAGTGTAAGCCGGTATTGCTGCTTTTTGTTTTCTTATCCTGCTCAAAAAGGCAACGCTAAATCACCATTTTTTACGGGTTCGACGGTCACCGCTGCCACTACGCTTGCTCCTGTCGCTCCTCCTGCTCTCCTTTACTTTTTTATAGCCTTTTTGCTTTTCCGGCTTGCTTTTTGTATACGCGGCAAACGCTGGTTTTTCTTGTGAAGTCTCTACCACCAGAGGAACTCCTTCAAATTTTTGGCCTTTCAAAGCCTTTATAAGTAGCCTCTCCACTGTTTTTTCAATTTCGAAAAAAGAGAATTTTTTCAATATTTCAATTTTTCCGATTTCAGCATCTCCTGAGTCTAAACCTTCATTGATCAAACCTATTAAACGCACCGGGGTCAGGTCGTTTTTACTACCCACGTTGATAAATAGTCTTGCAAATGGGGTCCTTCTTCTATCATCCCTGCCTCTTTTTTCTCTACTGCCCTTTTTGTCTCCTCTTTGGCGATCCGAGACGTTTATGTCCCTGGCGTTTTTATAGTAAGACAAGAACCTGTTAAATTCAGCAGAAACAAAATGTTTAATCAGATCTTCCCTGCTCAACCACTCCAGTTTTTTGTAAATAGCAGGCATAAAAGGTTCGATTTGTTTGTCATCAACCTCTACTTTTTCTATTTTATCGATGAGCGAATAGAGCTGTTTTTTGCAGATGTCTCTACCGCTGGGCACGAGTTCTTTAGAAAACACTATTCTGAATTTTTTTTCAATTTCCTGGATCCTCCTGGTTTCCCGTGTATGAACTATTGCAATAGAAGTTCCGCTTTTTCCAGCCCTTCCGGTCCGTCCGCTCCTGTGGATATAAATTTCAATATCATCAGGCAAATTATAGTTAATGATATGCGTAAGGTCGCTTACGTCCAATCCTCGTGCAGCCACATCGGTGGCAACCAATAATTGCAACTGACGCATCCTGAACCTGCCCATCACCTCATCACGTTGAGCCTGCGATAAATCGCCATGCAAAGCATCGGCATTATAGCCGTCCTGCATCAGTTTGTTTGCTGTTTCCTTGGTTTCCCGTCGCGTGCGACAAAATACAATCCCATAAATATTGGGGTTGATATCCGCAATTCGCTTAAGCACCTCGTACCTGTCTTTAGCCTGAACCATGTAATAAAAATGCTTCACATTTTCAGCGACTGTATTCATCCGTGCAGCGGATATCTCAACAGGATCGCTCATGTATTTTTTTGTGATGGCCATAATCTCTTTCGACATAGTTGCAAAAAACAGCAATGTTTGTTTCTCATGAGGGGTCTCGGCCAAAATTGAATCAAGTTCTTCCTTGAAGCCCATGGTAAGCATCTCATCGGCCTCATCAAGCACGACACGCTCCACATTTCCAATTAATAGTTTTTTGCGCTTAATTAAATCTCTTGTTCTACCCGGTGTTCCCACAACAATTTGAGCCCCTTTTTTCAAAGCTTTAATTTGCGTCTCAATACTGGCCCCGCCATAAACTGCTACAATGCCGAGCCCCCTGGTATATTTTGAATAATTGGTCAGGTCTTTGGTAATTTGCAAGCAAAGTTCCCTTGTTGGGCAAAGCACCAACGTTTGCGTTCTTTTATCTTCAACATTTGTCAAATGGATTGCCGGCAACCCAAAAGCGGCTGTTTTTCCCGTCCCTGTTTGGGCAAAAGCAATCAGGTCTTGATTAGTAGACAATAATTGAGGAATTGCTTTGGCCTGGATAGGGGTTGGTTTTTCAAAGCCAAGTTCCCGTACTGCATTTAGTATTTCATCATGCAAGCCAATATCTGTGAAAGAATTCATATCTTTATTTGTATTAAAAAAACCGCAAAGGTAGTATTTTAATCGTGGCAATTGCTATATTGCCCAATTATTTGCCAACAGGCGAGAATGTAGCGGTTTCAGGGATCCGGATAGCTGCTATACCTTGTGTTATCGATAGATTCTCTATTTCTACATTTAGAACAAGTAACGTTTTCTTACTCGCGTCTAAATCACTTAGGATGCTGGATTTTCTATCTTCAAATGTATTCTTCAAATCATCAAATAACCTGTAATAATAGTTAATTCCCTCTTTTAGATTATTTACAAAAGCAAACAAGTATTTTTCTTGTTTATTTGTAACAGAAACTTTTGTTTCCTCTATTTTGTTTTTTAGAAAATCAATATAAATTTTCAGTTCTTTTATAAACATATTTGGACGATCGGTTCTTGTAATCGCATTCGATCTTCCGTAAATATGATCGGTGATTTCTTTCAGGCTCATTATTTTTGAGAAATACGCCATATTTGGACCCGGACATATTGAAACCCCATCTCCTTCAACCTTTCTATCTAAATTTTTTGCCAACAAAGCAGAAGTCCCTAAACCTACACAAATGCACGCTTTTTCAACAATTTTATCATATTTAGCCTGATACTCCTTAGGAGATAAATTTTCTTTATCCAGTTCCTGTATTTTTAAATATTGGTATTGTCGTGAAGCTGTACAAATATTTTTTTCAGTAAACTCATTATTTAAACAAGCATATTTCTTAGGGCATGCACTACCGGGTCTTCCTTTCGCAATAAAAGATAATTTTTCAATATCTTTTGTATTAGTTTTAAGGTTATTGAATGGAACACCTAAGGGAGAAATATTACTTAAATATAAATCATCTTCTTTAGCTTCAATTAATTTATTTAGCGTAGAATCGTCAACTGTTGTTACTTCAGGTACTAAAAGAAAAGGAGTAGCCCATCCTACTGAATCAACTTGATAATGATCGATTAGAAATTGATGTTCTTCAGCCGTGCCCACACCGCCTTGAGCGGTAATTTTTAGTGGT
Source organism: Bacteroidales bacterium (assembly GCA_023133655.1). Classification (GTDB taxonomy): domain Bacteria; phylum Bacteroidota; class Bacteroidia; order Bacteroidales; family JAGONC01; genus JAGLWB01. Next base: position 3,429 of record JAGLWB010000244.1, on the reverse strand, counting down.
AATTCTGTTTCAGGCACTGAACGGTTTTTGTTGGCAAGTGCCTGAATCAGGATTTCGTGAATTATTTGGATCAGTTCTTTTCGATTATCCTTAAATTCTGCTAATACCGGGCCCAAGAGATATCCATCGGTTGCAAAAGCATGTCCTCCACAATTAAGTCCTGATTCAATTCTGTATTCTGAAACCCACAGTCCTTTTTTGGCCAGAAATTTACCCTGAACCAAGGCCGACCTGTAATCACTTACTTTTAAAACAATTTTCTTTTTTATTTCCCCTTTTTCATTAGGGTAGAAATCTTCAAATTGTCCCATATAACTATACAACCTGGGGTTCATTCCTGCCGAAAGTACGATGGAAGATTTTAAATCACTATTTGCAAACCCCCTAAGTGCAGCATGTGCATCATTGTATTCTACAGGTAGTTTTTCTTTTTTTGTGTAGTTATCCTTATCAACTTTGGTCATAATATTTACATCAATACTGCCCATTGATAAGTTGTCTTTTATCCAGTTCTCAATTTCATTTAAAGTAAAATATTTTGCTGTAAAACTCTTGAATTCCTGTTTTATGGTTGAACTGAAAGGTAACATATTGAAGTATTCTTTTATCTCATTACCTTTTTCAATAGTAGCATTTTTTAATTCTTCAAATTTATTTTTTGCTAAGTCGTTTATTAAATTCAGATAGGATGTAATCCTTTTTGCTCTGAAATCTTCATTTTTTTCTGTAATCTCATTATAAGGGATTTCAAATTTATCACAGTACATTTTTCTTAACTTTTCAAGAAGAATGTCATCAATTAAGGAAATTACAGAATCAATTCCGTATTGAGAAACCTTTAGTGGAGTATCAATGGTATATCCAATTCCCATAATAGGGATATGAAATGAATGTGTTTTTATCATATTTCAATTAATCAGGTTAGTTATCGATAACGGTTTGTAATTACAGGCCGTGGTCGATTTCCCCAAATTTTATTTTGTATTTCAGTTTGCGAAATTACGCTAATTGTTTTAATAAACAACGAAATATGTTTCCGACGTATTAAATTGCAAAAAATTCAACCCGATTTGTCCCACCATATGGATTTATATCTGACTTCTTAGCGTAAATATCTTCAATTTTCATTAAATCCATTAAAGGAAATGGTAAAAGGTGTTTGAGGTTTATTTTATTTGACCCCCGTATAATATGTTGTATATTTGCCGTTATGCATCATAGAAATAAATGTTAGCTATAGAAGTTTTAAAATACATCCCAGCTTATTAAATTATCAATTGTTATAAATATAAATAATATGAAAACTATTACGTTAGCATCATTTTTAATTTTGGCAATGAATTTTACAGCCATTAATGCTCAGGATACTAAAGCCAACACCATAAAGGAGTTCCTTACGGATGTGATCTCTCTTGAAAATGAGAGGGTGAGCAGCGATACTCCGATCAAGAGTTTCAATGAGATTGCAAAAACCAAGGCTGCAAAAACGATCATTATTACTAAAGAAAATATTAAAGAATCATTAACTGAGGCAAAAGATTATAAGTATTGTGTGATAACGGTTGGGTTGCATACTATTGTTAAGGTCTCTGATTTTGAGAATTGTATACAATCAGGTTCCTGGGGGACATGCATGCCTTATGCCGAGGGTTATATACAAAAAGGGTCCCTGGTACCTCAAAAGGATTATTTAAATAACATTATTGGCAGGCCTGATGCCCAGGAAAGGATGATGTTTTTGTTTAATTAGTAATAATGTACGATCTGAGTAGACGCTATGACGAAGGCTACGTTCGCAATAAATTCGAATCAGTTAGTATTGACATTGCACTCAAAAAGTCCTCAGGTGTGCATAACTAACATGATGCTTAACCTTCAGTTGATTCAATAAAAAATCGCTAATATAAAAGTGAAATATTGATAAAAAAGCAATAATAGATTATTGAAAAACACGATTCAGTATATAATTTGTCAAAAAAGAGATCACATCCTCCGTTGAAGGATGTAATCCCTTTATCACTTATTGTTCAGTCGGCAGTAGGCAGTAGGTAATCTGAATATTAATTTCACTGCTTACTGTCAACCGTCAACTGTTAACTGCCAACTGATTTTCCTATTCAATCATCAATTTCTCTCTGATTTTCCTTTGCCCAGATACCACTTCAATTAAATACATTCCCGGATAAAGTTGTGATATATCAATGATATTGTTTTCCGGTTTCCCACAGAATATATTTTGCCCCGTTTGATTAAAAATGATTACTTCTTTTATTGTTGTTCCATCTTTGCTGATAATAGTCAGTTGCTTATTTGTAGGATTTGGAAATATAGAAATCTCGCCTTCAGGATTTATGCTCTCTACAGATAACTCACAAGCTTCTCCCACTTCTTCCTGGCTGTTGCAACCTGTTACATTATTAAATATCACAATAGTTCCTGTAGGAGTGATCAGATAATCACAAATACTTTGTACTTTACAATTAGATAAGAAACTATTATCATAAATGTATAAACCATCGATAGAGGCTGCTTCTATATTATCCAAACCTGTTAAACTGGTCAGGGACGCGTTGTTCCGAATCCAAAGCCCCCCCCCGATGAAAGTCACATTGTCAAGGCCCGTTAAACAGGTCAGAGAAGCGGTGTACCAAATCTGAAGGTCTCCCCCGATGGAAGTAAGGTTCTCCAGCCCTGTCATGCTGGTCAATGCATTATTACCTCCTCCTCCATAATTCCCAATCCAAAGGCTTCCCCCGATGGAAGTCACATTGTCCAGACCCGTTAAACTTGTCAGGACCCAGTTGTACCAAATCTGTAGGTCTCCTCCGATAGAAATCACATTGTCCAGACCTGTTAAACTTGTCAGGGCATCGTGGCCATTAATCCTAAGGCTTCCCCCGATGGAAGTCACATTTTCTAATCCTGATAAACTTGTCAGGGCATCGTTTCTCCCAATGCTAAGGTCTCCCCCGATTGAATTCAGATTTTCCATACCAGTTAGACTTGTCAGGGCATCGTTGGCTTCAATCTCAAGCTTACCCCCAATAGAAGTTACATGGTCAAGTCCCGTTAAACCAGTCAGGGCACCGTTGTTTACAATGTTAAAGTCTCCCCCGATGGAAGTCAGATTGTCCAGACCTGTTAAACTGGTCAGGGATGGGTTACCACCATAAATAAAATCTCCAATCAGTATACTCCCCTCAATTGAATTTATGTTTTCCAATCCTGTTAAACTGACCAGAACATAATTGCTTCTAATATAAAGGCTTCCCCCGATTGAAGTTACATGGTCAAGTCCCGTTAAACTAGTCAGGGCACTGTTGTTTACAATGTTAGGGTCTCCCCCGATGGAAGTCAGATTGGCCGGTCCCGTTAAACTAGTCAGGGCACCGTTGTTTACAATGTTAAGGTCTCCCCCGATGGAAGTCA
>JAGLWB010000243.1 GCA_023133655.1 Bacteroidales bacterium | reverse complement strand
ATACTGTTAGTTTTGACATGAAGTATAAAAAAAACAATGAAGAATAAAAGTAAGAAAAAAGCAGAGAAAAGGCCGGGTTAGATCAAATAATATTAAAGGAAGTAGGTGAGTTGGTGAGTAAGGTGAGTAAGGAGAGTAGGTCAGTAAACAAAAAATTGCTTAACAGCATTAATATTCCTATTTTTAATTTTTAGCTTGAAATTGTCACAGTACATAAATAATTATTATTATGAATATCTATAAGCCCTTAGCAGGCCGTTATGATGCAATAAAGTACAAACGGTGCGGAAACAGCGGATTACTTTTACCACAAGTTTCATTAGGATTATGGCATAATTTCGGAGATGTTGATTTATTTGAAAATTCAAAGGAAATCCTTTTCAGGGCTTTCGATCTTGGCATAACACATTTTGACCTGGCTAACAACTATGGTCCCCCACCAGGATCGGCTGAAAAGAACTTTGGTAAAATTTTAAAAAAACATCTGGCTCCTTACCGGGATGAACTTATTATTTCATCAAAAGCAGGATATTTGATGTGGCCGGGACCTTATGGTGATTGGGGTTCAAAGAAATATCTTATTGCAGGCCTCGATCAAAGCCTGCAACGAATGGGATTAGACTATGTTGATATTTTCTATTCACACAGGCCTGATCCGGATACTCCCCTGGAAGAAACCATGGGAGCCCTTGCACAGATTGTCAGGCAAGGGAAAGCGTTGTATGTCGGTTTATCCAGCTATGACGCTGAGACAACGAGACAAGCTGTTAAAATCCTGGACTCACTTAACACTCCCTGCCTTATCCACCAACCCAGGTACTCAATGCTCGACAGATGGGTTGAAGATTCATTGCTTGATGTTCTGGAAGAAAAAGGAATTGGATGCATTTGCTTCTCCCCGTTAGCACAGGGTCTGCTAACTGACAAATATATTGAGAACATACCCGAAAATTCACGTGCAGCCAAACCCCATGGATTCCTTCAGAAAACAGAAATTACCCACGAACTACGGAAAAAAGTTTTTAAACTGAACACTTTGGCTGTTCGCAGAGGACAATCTCTTGCTCAAATGGCTTTGGCATGGATACTAAAAGATGACAGGGTAACATCTGTACTTATTGGAGCCAGTAGTGTTGGTCAGCTTGAAGATTCTCTTAAGTGTTTAAATAATACTACTTTTGCAGGCGAAGAGTTGGGTGAAATTGAAAAAATACTTGCGGT
>JAGLWB010000242.1 GCA_023133655.1 Bacteroidales bacterium | reverse complement strand
CATCAGGTGCTCATAATATTCTGGTTCCTGAAACCAAAACGTATATCGATAACCTGGTCAGAATGCTGAAACACGACTGGAAACGAAATAATGCATCGGGAATAATTATTGTTGCTGAAGGCGATGATGCAGGTGGTGCTTATGAAGTTGCCAAAAAAGTTCAGGAAAAATTTTCAGAATATGATACTAGAGTTACCGTATTAGGGCATATTCAACGAGGGGGAGCACCTAGCGCAAACGACAGGATCATTGCCAGCCTTATGGGATATCATGCTGTTAATGCATTACTTGCCGGTGAAAAAGGAATCATGGTTGGTATCGTAAACAAAGAAATTAAATATACACCCTTCAGCGAATCCATAAAACACCATAAAGAGATAAATCGTAACCTGCTTGAAATGGCCAGAATTCTTGCACTTTAGATCAATTGCTAATTTTCACTCATGAACCGGGTCACACTGTTTGTTAATGTTATCTTACCACTACCTGTTAAAGGGTTTTTCACTTACCGCGTCCCCTTTGAATATAATGATGACATTGCTATCGGGAAAAGAGTTGTTGTCCAGTTTGGGCGAAAAAATATATATACAGCGCTCATTCATTCAATCCATCAAATACTACCAACTACATACGTCCCCAAATATATACTCTCAGTTCTTGATACAACACCGGTTGTAAATGCGATACAATATAAATTCTGGGAATGGTTGGCTTCATATTATATGGCTTATCCCGGAGATGTAATGAATGCTAGCCTTCCTGCAGGATTAAAGCTCCAAAGTGAATCGAAAATTGTACTGAACCAGGAATTTAATAAAGATTATTCATCATTGAATGAAAAAGAATTTCTTGTTGCTGATGCAGTTGACCTCCAGCAAGAGATCACATTATCTGATGTTTCCCGAATTATCGGACAAGCAAAGGTTATTCCTCTTATTAAAACACTAATAGAAAAAAAAATAATCGTTTTAAAGCAAGAACTTATTGAACAATATAAACCAAAAATAGAAACCTATTTACGTCTTTCCCAAAAATATCAACAGGAAGATATGCTCCATCAGGCGCTGGATGACCTGAGCAAACGTGCTTACAAGCAAATGGAACTTTTGCTATCGTATATTAACCTAACATCTGATGCCAGGAATCACATCAAAGGAATCAAAAAAAGTGTACTGCTAAAAAGTGTGAATGCTCCCTCGGATAGAATCAATACGCTTATAAAAAAAGGAATATTTGAGTCATTCACTAAAGTAATCTCCCGGCTTCAACATTTTGAATCTCAATTTAATCCTGATGAGATTCTATTAACCGAACATCAACAATGTGCCCATAATGAGATCAATAATGCCTTAAACCAAAAGGAGGTTGTGCTGCTGCATGGGGTTACTTCCAGCGGGAAAACCGAATTATACATCAAATTCATTAATGAAACTATTAAGCAGGGAAAGCAGGTGCTCTATCTATTACCTGAAATCGCACTCACCACACAGATCATTAACAGGCTACGTAAGTATTTTGGCGACAAAATAGGTGTGTACCATTCAAAATATAATGAATATGAAAGAGTTGAGATATGGAATCAGGTGCTTAAATTCAATCCTGACAGCAATAAAACCGATTCGATGTACCAGATTATCCTTGGTGCCCGCTCAGCATTATTGCTTCCTTATCAAAATCTCGGACTGATAATTATTGATGAAGAACATGACACATCTTATAAACAATACGACCCCGCTCCCAGATATCATGCTCGCGATGCAGGCCTGTACCTGGCTCGCTTGCACCAGGCTAAAACAATTCTGGGATCAGCTACACCTTCAATAGAAAGCTACTTCAACGCACTTAGCGGAAAATTTGGACTGGTTGAACTCACGCAGCGGTATGGTGGGATGCAACTTCCTGAAATAGAAGTGGTGAATATCAGAAAAGATAGTCGTCAAAAAAAAATGAAATCTATCTTTTCTTCGACCCTGTTGGAGCAAATTGGCGAATCGTTAACTAATAATGAACAGGTAATTTTATTCCAAAACCGAAGGGGATTCTCCTTAAGACTTGAATGCGAAACCTGCAACTGGATGCCTGAATGTCAGTTTTGTGATGTAACATTAATCTATCACAAACATGATAATCAATTGCGTTGTCATTATTGTGGGTATCATACAAATGTTCCGGATCACTGCCCTGAATGTAAAAGTACAAACCTGAAAATGCAGGGTTTTGGAACTGAAAAAATTGAAGAAGAACTGGACATTTTCTTTCCTGATGCGAAAATTAGTAGAATGGACCTGGATACCACACGCTCAAAAAATGCCCATCAAAGAATAATCAATGATTTCGAAGATCAAAAAATTAACATCCTGGTCGGAACACAAATGATCACTAAAGGATTGGATTTTGACCATGTACGATTAGTAAGTATCCTCAATGCAGATAACCTGATCAATTTCCCCGATTTCAGGTCTTATGAACGAAGCTATCAGCTAATGGCACAGGTGAGTGGAAGAGCAGGAAGAAAACAAAAAAGAGGGAAGGTACTCATTCAGTCCTTTAATCCTGATCATTTCGTGATTAAAAGTGTTATTGAAAACGATTACACGGGATTGTATAAGCAACAAATAATTGATCGAAAAAAATATAAATACCCTCCCTATCACAGGTTAATCCTTTTGAAAGTTAAGCACAAAGACCCCAGGATCCTGAATAAAGCTGCATATAACCTCGCCAGGATGCTAAAAAACAAGTTTCAGAATAGGGTTCTCGGCCCTGAATATCCAATTGTTTCCAGGATCAAAAACATGTACATTAAACACATATTGATAAAACTGGCAAGGGGAAGTCAGATTGATGTTGCAAAATCAATTATTCTCAATAAAATTGACAACTTCCATAAGCTTGCTGATTATAAATCTGTCAGGGTAGTGATCGATGTGGATCCTCAATAGATATACGATCCGCCTGAGGCGGAACAATATACGATTTGCGAAGTGGGATTAGATAATTTGAAAATTCGAGAATGAGGGTATAACAATGCAAAAATTTAATAGAAGTAAAATGACTGATTTTTAAGGGTTTCAAGTAATTAGCACATGAGTATCATAATAATTTTATGGATAACTGCCTTTTCTTATCAGTTGCAAATTAAAGCCGATAAACTAATAATTAATAAAAAAATTGAAATAATAACAACATCATGATAATTATGAAAAATCTAATACTTTTCGGAATCCTGATTTTATTAAGTTTCCTGTCGTTTTCTCAAACTCATGAAGCAGTAAATCATAATCTGTTTGCACAAATAAATCCAGAGACCTCGGAAATTACGGTTACAGACTCCATTAGCATTGAGGGGGATTTCAAAAAAGAATTTTTACTTCATGCTAATTTTAAACCATATAGTCTTTCAAAAAATATATCTCTGGAAAAGATAACAGACAATGCAAATGCATCGGATGTTGGAATGGATAGAGATGATGCTGACGGAAGCAGTAATTTGAAATTGACAAAATGGGAAATAATAGGTTCCGCGAACAGTTTTGTCATCTCTTATCAAGGGAAAATAGAATCAGAAATAGAGCAAAGTGAAGAAAACTATCAAAGAGGATTTTCTGAATCACCCGGTATTATCAGTAGCATAGGTATTTATCTCGCAGGTTCAACATTTTGGGTTCCCCTGTTTGAAGATAAATTGATGACTTTTTCTTTAACAACTGAATTACCTGAGGATTGGAAAAACGTAAGTCAGGGGAAACGCACGAAAGAAGAGATACTGTCAGGCAAACATATTGATACCTGGGTTTGCGATAAACCACAAGAAGAAGTTTTTCTTATTGCCGCTAAGTTCAATGAGTATTCGCACGATATGAACAGCGGAATTAAAGCAATGGCTTTTCTTCGTACTCCTGATGAGGGTTTGGCAAATAAATACCTGGAAGTTACTGAACAATATATGGAGATGTATCAGGGCATGTTAGGTGATTATCCTTATACAAAATTTGCTTTGGTAGAGAACTTTTGGGAAACCGGTTACGGGATGCCTTCTTTTACTCTTCTCGGTGAAAAAGTTATCCGTTTCCCTTTTATTCTTCACTCATCCTATCCGCATGAGCTGTTGCACAATTGGTGGGGAAATAGTGTGTATGTGGATTTTGAGTCAGGAAATTGGTGTGAAGGAATCACTGTTTTTATGGCCGACCATTTAATTAAGGAGCAACGTGGTGCCGGAGATGAATATCGTCGTTCTACACTTCAAAAGTTTAGCAATTTTGTAAATAACGAAAACGACTTCCCATTAAATAAATTTATTTCGCGACACGATGGGCCAAGCGAATCCATAGGCTATGGAAAAGCTATGATGATGTGGCAAATGCTTCGCAGAAAATTAGGCGACGAAAATTTTATAAAGGGAATGCAACTGTTCTATGAAACCAATAAATACAAAACTGCTTC
>JAGLWB010000241.1 GCA_023133655.1 Bacteroidales bacterium | reverse complement strand
ACTTATTATGAATTTTGAAAAAGGACACTTATTCCATGTATATAATCGGGGAAATAATAGGAACAAAATATTCTTTTCCAAAAAGAACTATTTTTATTTCATTAAAAAAATTATAACATATATTCTGCCATATTGTGACTTATATGCATATTGCCTGATGCCTAATCATTTCCACATCATGCTAGAAGTAAACAAGTGTGAGATAAATGGTGTTACTTTGAATGACTCTGTGGGCATATTATTATCTTCATATGCAAAAGCAATAAATAAACAAGAACAGCGAACAGGGTCATTATTTCAACAAAAAACAAAAGCTGTTTGCCTGACAAAAATCGATAAATTGTCTCCTTCCTGGTTCAAGCATTTGGGAATAACCATTATAAATACCCAAACTATTGAATCATCTTATCCATACATATGCATGGCATATATTCACAATAATCCGGTTAAAGCTGGCTTAGTATTCTATCCGGAATTCTGGGAGTACTCTTCTTTCAGATATTATGCTAAGTCAATTGAATCAAAATTGATTAATTTTGAAAAAGGTAAAGAATTTTTCGTCGGACACCTATAGATGGCAGACATCTAGTATAGCCAAAAATTCACTGATAATCATTGCCGTGGCGCCCCAAATGGTTATACCTTCAATCTCATAAGCAGGGACAATAATCCTTTTATCCCTTACATTTATGGTTTTGGTTTTTCTGAATTGCTTATCCAGTAAATCAAAAATATTGATCTCAATAACTTTTTGCACCTCTTTTTTATCACATTCAAATAAAGGTTTTTTAATAGAATAACCCACAACAGGCAGAACATTAAAATTACTGGGAGGAATGTAAAGCTTTGATAATTTACCAATTACATGTACATCTTCTGGTCTAATTGCAATCTCTTCGTGTGCTTCCCTTAACGCCGTGTTGATAAGCGAATTATCATGTTTTTCATACCTGCCTCCAGGAAAGCTAACCTGACCGCTGTGTACTCCATCATACTCGTTCCTTAGAATTAAAACAGTTTTAACAGAATTAGCATCGGGATACAAAAGTATCAATACACTGCTCTCTTCAGCATTTGATGCTTTTGCAGTTTCAGTATGGTGTTTAAGCCTGGTTTCCGGAGCCATCTCAAATTGAACATCCCTTCCTGGAATAGACAAGCTCAAAGCTGACTCTAAAGATTGTATCAAGTTCTCAAATGTCACCCAAATCAATTAATCATTATTAAACAGCAAAATTACGATATTTAGTAACCCATTCGCTAAATCTAAGTTCTATAGTTTTATACTTATATTTTTGAATATATTTGTGAAATCATAGCTTTCCACAACCGTAACATAATTTTTCTCTTATCTTTGCTTTTTCATCTTTTGTCTAAATAAAAGCAGTCATTTTCATTTTTTTTATTTACCTTAGTTCCAAATTTTATAAAGCCAATCTTAACTGAAAAAAATGGCACAAGAAAAGCAAAAAATCTCCTATTCAAAGGATAAATTAGGTTCAATTGAAAAAAACCTGATTCTTTTCAACGATGAGTTTAACACCTTTGACTATGTAATTGAAACACTAATCGATATATGCGGGCATGAGCCACTTCAGGCTGAACAATGTGCTCTTATCACACATTACAAAGGCAAATGCTCAGTAAAATCGGGAGGTTTTGCTGAATTAAAACCTATACACGACGAAATGAGCCGAAGAAATCTTTCAGTTGAAATTGATTAATTTTAATCTGTAATCAAACAATACTCTTTTTCTATGAGTCAGAAAAATTATTTTTTAATCGTAGCTACACTGTTTTTCATAGCTTGTTCTACTATTCCTATTACCAATAGAAAAAGTGTGCATCTGTTACCTAATAGTATGATGCTTAGCATGAGCATTGCAAGCTATCAGGATTTTTTAAGTCAAAACCCTCCTTTGCCTTCATCTGATGACAGGGTACAGGAAGTAAGGAAGGTTGGCAACGATATTTCCCAGGGCGTAATACGGTTCCTTAACGAAAATGAAATGACAGATAGGGTAAACGATTTCACCTGGGAATTTAATGTGATTGAAGATGAAACTGTGAATGCCTGGTGCATGCCGGGAGGAAAAATTGTGTTTTACTCAGGTATCTTACCTGTTGCTGAAGGCTTAAATGGTATAGCAACTGTAATGGGACATGAAATTGCCCATGCTGTAGCTCAACATGGTAACGAGCGAATGACACAACAACTGGCCATTTATATGGGTGCTGTTACGCTTGATTATGCTTTAGCAAATGAACCTGAAAAAACCAGGGATATTTTTTTTCTGGCATACGGTGCTGGAAGTCAGCTTGGCTCGTTGGCCTATTCACGTACGCACGAATATGAAGCAGACAAACTAGGAATGGTATTTATGGCCATGTCTGGTTATGATCCAGCTTATGCCATTGATTTCTGGCAAAGAATGACACAAATAGGAGGAGGAAAACCACCGGAATTTCTTAGCACACACCCGAGTGATGAAAATCGTGTTAAGGCATTACAGAAGTTTTTGCCTGAGGCTCAAAAATATTATAAAAGAGAAAAAAAATCTGGAGGAACAATTAGACTATGACCATTACTGTTATTATCATTTTATTACTGATTGGCTTTTTACTTTTATTACTGGAGATACTTGTACTGCCCGGCACAAATGTTGCCGGAATTTTGGGATTTATCATTATTGCAGTTGCTGTATGGCAGGCCTTCGAAGTTTATGGTCAAAAAGCCGGCCTCCTGACGCTGGGAGGAGCCGTGATTATGACAGTTGTATTTCTGTCATTAGTCCTTAAATCAAAAACCTGGAAAAAGCTAACATTAAAATCAAAAATTGATGGAAAGGTAAATGTTATCGAAGAGTCGAAAGTTAAAGTCGGCGATACAGGTATAACTGTTTCCAGGTTGGCTCCATCGGGAAAAGCATTGATCAACGGTGTTTATTATGAAGTTCATACAGTTGGAGAATTCCTGGATCCCCATACCGAGATCATCATCATCAAAATAAAATTCAATAAAATATTAATCAAACAAAAAAACAACTAGTTATGGAAGAAAGTAATGTATTTATGATTATTGTTATAGGAGTAGCCGCACTGATCGGATTATGGATAATTTTTTATTTCATTCCTGTTGGATTATGGTTCACGGCTCTCTTATCGGATGTACGGGTTTCGTTGATACAACTTGTGCTTATGCGCTGGAGAAAAGTGCCACCACAAGTTATCGTGCGGAACCTCATTACAGCAACCAAAGCCGGCCTTAAACTGAACAGAAACGAGATGGAAGCCCACTATTTAGCGGGTGGTAACGTTAATGCTGTTGTGACCGCCCTTATTTCAGCAGATAAAGCAAATATGGACCTTGATTTCAAAACAGCTACTGCTATTGACCTTGCCGGAAGAGATGTCCTTGAAGCTGTTCAGATGTCTGTTAACCCAAAAGTAATTGACACTCCACCTGTAACTGCAGTTGCAAAAGATGGTATTCAGCTCATTGCCAAGGCAAGGGTTACGGTCAGAGCTAATATCAAGCAATTGGTCGGGGGTGCCGGAGAAGAAACTGTTTTGGCCAGAGTAGGAGAAGGGGTTGTGTCATCTATTGGATCTGCCGACTCTCACAAAAAAGTTCTTGAGAACCCGGATTCTATTTCCAAACTGGTTTTGAATAAAGGACTTGATTCAGGTACTGCTTTTGAAATCCTTTCTATCGATATTGCCGACATCGATATTGGAAAAAATATTGGTGCTGTATTGCAAATGGATCAGGCTAATGCCGATAAAAATATTGCACAGGCCAAAGCTGAGGAGCGAAGAGCTATGGCTGTTGCTACCGAACAGGAAATGAAAGCAAAAGCACAAGAAGCCAGAGCTAATGTAATTCAGGCTGAAGCTGAAATACCGATGGCTATCGCCGATTCTTTCAGAAGTGGAAACCTTGGCATTATGGATTATTATAAATTTAGAAATATCCAGGCTGATACCAAGATGAGAGACTCTATTGCTGAACCACCTTCAAGACCCAAAGAGAAATCTTAAAACTAAGTTCTAATTATTTACATGTTCCCTGGTGTTACCCTGTGAAGCTCTGTGGTTAATGCTTTATTAATGTAACCACAGAGCACTTCAGGACAGCAACAAAAAATGCTCTGATAGCAAATCCATATTTATTTCAATTTCTTTTTCCTATAATGGTGTTAGAAAAAGACATATCATTTGTGGTGCATAATTACAGAAAGCTACTTTCTGTCTGCTATCATTCCCTCGACAAAGCAGGAAAAAAACATGTACGTCAAGCTTACCAGCTGCTGATAAATGAATACCAATGTAAAAAAATGGAATCTGGTGAATATTATATCTCTCATGCTGTGGAAGTTACTATAGTTGTGGTTGAAGAAATAGGCCTCACCTCCGATTCCATTGTCTGTACACTCTTACATAATATCCTTGCAAATACGAATGTTAGTCTAACAGACATCGAAAAACAGTTTTCAAAGAATATTGCGGAAACCCTTAATGGATATACCAAGATATCCCGCCTCTCGACACAACGGACATCGTTAAATGCAGAGAATTTTATCAAGCTGTTATTAACCATATCAGGGGATGTTCGTGTTATCCTGATCAGGCTTGCCGACAGGCTTGACTACATGCGAAAAATAAATAAACTGCCTGAAAACATAAAACATCAAGTTGCAGTCGAAACTGCTCATTTATATGCTCCCATAGCACACCGGCTGGGCCTTTACCATATTAAAACGGAGCTGGACGAATTGTCAATGAAATACGCTCAACCTGAAATATTTAATAATATCAGGAATAAACTTATTGAGTCAAGTGATGCCAGAGAAGCTTATATTACTGAATTTATTGACCCAATTGCTGCAGCACTGAATAATCAGGGTTTTCAATGTGATATCAAAGGTCGAGTCAAATCTATTTCATCTATCTGGAAAAAAATGAAATTCCAGAATGTTGACCTCGATGAAGTTTATGATCTTTTTGCCGTTCGAATCATAAATAAAAAAACAAAAAAAGATGAAAAAAATGATTGCTGGGAAATATATTCTATCGTTACCAATATTTTTCAACCTAACCCAAAAAGACTAAGAGACTGGATCACAACACCAAAGGCCAGTGGCTATGAATCTTTACATACAACAGTTATTGGACCACATAGGCGATGGGTGGAAGTACAAATACGATCGGCCAGAATGGATGAAGTTGCTGAAAAAGGAGGTGCTTCACATTGGTTATACAAAGAACCAGCTTACCGAAAAAATAAAGATACCTGGTTCAATAAGATCAGAGAACAACTTGAAAACCCTCAAATCAACGGCTTGACCCCTGCACAGCAATCCAGAATGGAACTTTACTCAGATGATATCTTTGTGTTTACCCCTGCAGGCGACCTGAAAAAGCTTCCCCTGGGTGCTACAGTATTGGATTTTGCTTTTGAAGTCCATACCAATGTTGGCGCACAATGTACAGGGGCAAGAGTAAATAATAAAATTGAACCAATCAGGTATATTTTAAAAAATGGTGATCAGGTTGAAATAATCACATCAAAAAATCAAAAACCAAAGGCTGACTGGATTAAAATTGCAAAAACCTCAAAAGCAAGAGCCAAAATAAAAAAATTCATTAAGGAACTGCAATATGATAAAGCTGATGATGGAAAGGAGATGCTTAAAAGAAAGCTAAGCCAGTTAAAGCTCTCTTTTAATAACAACACAATCAATCAATTACTAAATTACTTCAACATAACCATTCCAATCGACTTGTATCATAGATTGGCAATAGGAAAGATAGATATCTCAGAAATTAAAGGATGTTTCTATCACGCTGCGGAGGAAGAGTTATTGAAGGATCCTAATCTTGTTCTGAAAGCTGAACCTGATAAACGGCCGCAAGTTAGCCACCCATCTGAATTATTATTGATTGATGGCAAAGCCGATCTTCATGATTATAGATTTGCAAATTGCTGTAAGCCTGTTTTCGGGGATGATATTTTCGGATTTGTAACAGTCGATAAAGGTATCAAAATTCATAGAGCTAACTGTCCTAATGCCATTCAAATGCGATTACGCTATAGTTATAGGGTGATTGATGTTAAATGGGTAGCCGCAGGAGATGATACTCCTGTTTTGGCCGGATTAAAAATTACAGGAGCAAATGAACCCGGTGTAGTAAATAAAATTTCCAACTTGCTCACTGATAAATTAAGATTGAGTATCCATACGTTTTCATTTACCTCAAGTAAGAATAAAATCGATGGCGAAATAAAGACTTATGTGAAAGATTCCAGGCAATTAGATTACCTGATCAGCCAGATTCTTAAAATTGATGGCGTTAAGAAAGTAAGCAGGATAAAATAATGTCTTGAATCCTTTTTATGGAGAAAAAACAAAATATGCTGGAAGAAGGTACATCGTATAAATTCCTTATTAAAGGAATTACTGAATTACCTGATGCTGGCCTGCACTTTATCCTGGAAGACCCCTTTGGTGTAAAACACCTTATCAGAAAAAAATATTATGAGGTGTACAATTTCAAAAATTCCGAATATATTATATGCACAGTAGATAAGATCAATTGCGATGGAAAGATATTTCTCGAACCAAAACACCCCCATTATGAACCGGGAGCTATTTATGAATTTGAGTTTACCGGGTGGATTGATAAATTGAACCAGAAAGGGGATAAAACTCTTTTCGCACTGGTAAAGGATAAATTCGGTAATCTGGCACACATTGTTTTGGGATCAGAACAATCCGGGCCCTTCCACACGCCTGACGTAATCCAATGTAAAGTTAACCGCTTAAAAAAGGGAAAACTGTACTTGTCAGATCCGAATATAGATATTGAAGGAATGGGACTTGAAGCAGGTGAAACCTATTTATTTCAGATCAATGAAAGCTTCAAATCTCCTAATGGAAAGGAATATTTTGTATTGCATGATCAAAAAGGCAATAAACATATTCTTCTGAAAAAGTATTACATGAATTATGGTTTTAAAATTGATGATCAAATTCGCTGCAAAGTGATCAAGTTCAGTTCGAAAGGGTATTTCCTGCTTGAACCGGTACATCCTTTTTACAAAGAAGATGAAATTTATGACTTTAATATTCTTAGGCTCGAGAAAAATAATATTATTGTGAAGGATATATTTGGTTATGAATGCAAAATAAAAATCCATGCCAGTGAAGAAAAGAAATATTCTTCCAAAAACGGTGTGTTATGCAGTGTAATAGGCTTTAGGAAGGGTAGGTTGGTGTTGGTAGTAAGCACAGAAATGTAGCAATGAACAGGGAACAGTAGCCAGTAGCCAGTAGCCGGTAGCCGCTAGCCAGTAGGCGGTATGTCGCCAAATAGAAAAGAGCAGATTAAAAAACAATAAATTACACCCATCAACATGCGTGACTGTATTGGAGACAAATTTATTTTAAATGATAGAGTTTTAGCAACAAGTGAGTTCGACAAATCTTCTTTGTTGAAAGGTAAGTCACTTTATGAAGTAATTAGTTTCTATAATAGGAAATTCTTGTATCTGGAAGATCATATGCATCGACTTCAAAATTCTGCCAGGCTTGAAAAACTAAATATATGGCTTCCAAAGAAAGAGATCGCTGAAAAAATCGAATCACTGCTGCGGCTCAACAATATCGACCAGGGAAGTGTTAATGCTGTTCTTAGTTTCAGTGAAGATACCAATTTTACAGCCTACATTAATAAACCTGATTACCCTGACAAAGAACAATACAGGCAAGGTGTAAAAGCATCACTTTTTTTTGCGGAAAGAAAAAACCCGAATGTAAAACTTTTCGACAAAGATTTTCGATCCAAAGCCGGTAGGATTATCAGGGATAATGAACTTTTTGATGTGTTATTGGTCGACAATAATGGATATATAACTGAAGGAAGTAAGTCTAATCTGTTTTTTATTCATGACAATGAGATTTTAACATCACCTGAAGAAAATGTTTTACCAGGCATTACAAGAAAACACATCCTTGAATTATGCAAAAGGCTTGAAATCCCAACACTGCAGGAAAAAATTCATTTCACCATGCTTAACAAAATGCAGGCAATATTTTTTACAGGAACCACCACAAAAGTTTTGCCGGTAAGGAGCGTTGATGACTTGCTATTTCAACACCACCATCCTGAAGTAACGCGGATCATGAATGCTTTTGAGAATGAAATCACTTTACTTACTTCCCAATAAAACAAACGGTTAAATCCTTTTAAAAACCAGTGCCGTCCTGTTGGTATTATAAATTTTTAACCGGTTTGTGCTTGTTATGTCATCAAAAAATGTTTCGTAGACTATCTGATTATCAACCCTTCCATGCCCACCAAAATTTTTACTGTCGGTGTCAAGAATAATTTTGTATTTTCCCTCCTGAGGAACCCTAAACTCATAATTCATAATCGAATTGCTGATATGCCAGTTAAATACAAAAAGCAATTGATTCCTTTCAAAGATGATAGTTTTGTTACTTTCATCCATGTTCAGTTGATTGGCGAACTCCCATTCGAAAACCTTGTTATCAACTATTACCTTAAGCATTTCAGCATCAAAACGAGAAAGGAATTGATATTTAAGTTCAGTATTATCAACGAGTGACCATTGCCTTTGTGCATATTGGTAACTCCAGTTATTGCCTTCCCTTGGAAAATCAATCCATTCAGGATGCCCGAACTCATTGCCCATGAAATTCATATAAGCATTACCACCAAGAGAAATGGTGAACAGCCTGATCATTTTGTGTAATGCTAATCCCCTGGCAATTACCAGATTATCATCATTTCTAGACATATGATCATACATTGACTTTTCCATTAACCTGAATGCGATTGTTTTATCACCTACCAACGCCTGGTCGTGCGATTCACAATAAGTTATTGTGTTGATCCCACTAAGCCTATCGTTTAACACCTGCCACATTTCATAAATATTCCATTGCTCATCTCTCTGCTCTTTTAAAATCTTAATCCAAAAGTCAGGCATACCCATTCCCAATCGATAGTCAAAACCAATACCACCTTCCTCAACCGGGCGTGCTAATCCTGGCATTCCGGAAACATCCTCGGCTATTGTAATAGCATGCCTGTTTATTGTATGTACCAGTGTGTTGGCAAGTTGTAAGTAAGTCACAGCATCCCATTCAACACCTTGTGAGAAGTACTTTTCACGATACTCGAAAGTCTCATAGCCATGGTGAAAATACATCATGGAGCTAACACCATCAAATCGAAAACCATCGAAATGAAATTCCTTTAGCCAGTATTTTATATTTGATAATAAAAATTGAATTACTTCGGGCTTCCCGTAATCAAATAACCTGGAGTCCCAGTACGGATGCATTCCCCGGCTTCCAGGGTGAAAATATTGGCCATCTGATCCGTCAAACTCATTGATCCCCTCATTGATATTTTTCACTGTATGCGAATGTACTATATCAAGAATTACGGCGATGCCCATCTTATGTGCAGCACGAATAAGTGTTTTCAGGTCTTCTGGCGTGCCAAAACGAGAGGAAGGAGCAAAGAAATTCGACACATGATATCCGAATGACGCATAATAAGGGTGCTCCTGAATGGCCATCAGTTGAATGGCATTGTATCCGGCCTGTTTAACTCGTGAAAGTATGTTTGACGTAAACTCACTATATAGGCCAATACCTTCTTTCTCCTGCGCCATTCCAATATGTGCTTCATAGATAAGAAGGTTATCGAGATTTCCTATGTTAAAATTATCTCCCTCCCAATTAAACCGGCCGGGGAACCAAACTTGTCCTGAGAAGTCTTTGCTCTCATCATCTTGTATTACCCTTCTAATGTAAGTCGGGATGCGGTCATGCCTTCCTTTCTCCGATTCAACTACAACTTTGATCCTACTGCCATGACGAAAGGTATCTTTGTAAATTTTTTTATCCAGAAAAATCTCCCAAATACCATTTTTTATTTTTTTCAAAGGATGTGATGAGCGGTCCCATTGGTTAAAATCACCGGTAAGGAAAAGGTTAGCAGCATTAGGGGCCCATTCACGATAAGTCCAGCCTTTTTGTTTAGCGTCATAATTAATTCCAAAGAATTTATACCCATCAGCAAATTTCACAAGATGGCCGTTCTCTTCAATAATATGATTTAACCTTTTTCTAAATCGATCATTCCTTGCAGCTATTTCATCTCTGCTGGGTTCAAGCCAGGGATCGTCCTTGATGATTTTAAAGATTTTCTTTCCGGAAGGCGACATTATAGTTTTATGATTTATTATTTTAATTAATGATCAAACTGGTACTTTCCAATGAAGAAAAGTATCCCTTGACTGTGTTTTCTGAGAAAGCTTGTTTATTTCGCTTTAAAATTACTTCAATTTTTAATAACAATACATCCGAATCAAATGGCTTCTTGAAATATTTAACGATCTTTAACTTATTGCTATTACATTATGATTTAGTTTTGTGATGGTATTCAGTTGACAGTTGACGGAAGACTGAAGTTTACTCAATTTAAGCAACATGCAACAAATCTATAAACACTCAAACACTCAAAGCCATGAAAAAACTACAAAACATTAGCATTTTAACATTTATTCTATTTGCAATTTTCAGCCTGGCGTTTTCAAACATTATTAATGCACAGGAAGAGAGAAAGAAAGAAAAAAAAACCAGAATTAAAATTGTAACAGAGGAAGATGGTAAGAAGACGGTAATCGATACGACTTTTAACACCGATGATTTTGACAAAGAAGCCTTTATGAAGGAGCATAACATTAAAATTGATGAAGGTTCGGATAACATGAAACTCACAAAGGAAATTCATGTAACTGTTGAAGAAGACGATGATGGTAATGTTAAAAAGATCATTAAATCAGACAGCAATGAAGAAACCATTATTATCAAAAAACACCATGAATCGGCTGATGAAGAAGAATTAATGATAATAATGGAATCTGAGCTCGATGACCTTGACGAAAAGATGAAAGAACTGGATGCTGAAATGATTGAACTTGACTCGGAAATAAAAATGAAAATTAAAAAAATCAAGGCAGATACTGATGATGGCGAACAGTACATTATTATTATTAAAGATGATGAGGGTAAAAGTGATAAAAAAATGATCTTTATCACTGAAGATGGAGAGAAAGTCATCATTAAATCAGATGACCTGGACGATGATCATGAATTTATCTATTATACCGATGATGGTGAAGTAATCAAGAAAAAAGATGGCAAAGTGATCGTTAAAACAGTTACTGTAACCGTTGAAGACGATGATGATGACGATGATGATGACGATGACAATGATTAAAGGTTATTTTATCATTGCATAAAGCATCCTGATCTCCTCCTCCCAGCGGGAATCATCCGGCGTTTCAAGGATTATAGGAATATTATCAAATCGGGGGTCGTTCATGATCCGCTTAAAAACATCAATACCCAGGAAACCTTCTCCAATCATTTCATGCCGGTCAATCCGGGTAGCCAATGCTTTCTTTGAATCATTAAGGTGCATCCCCTTGAGGTATGAAAAGCCCATGATTTTATCAAACTTATTAAAGGCCTCTTCATAGCCTTCAGGGCTTTTCAGATCATACCCTGCGGTAAAAGCATGACAGGTGTCAATACATACACCCACACGTTCTTTGTCGTCAACATGATCGATAATAAATCCAATCTGCTCAAATGTATATCCCAGGTTGGTACCTTGTCCGGCAGTGTTTTCAATAACAGCCGTAACACCTTTTGTTTGATCAAGGCTCCGGTTAATTGATTCGGCGATAATAAGCAGGCTTTCCTCCTCTGAGATTTTTTTCAGGTGGCTGCCCGGGTGAAAATTCAGCCTGTCGAGCCCAAGCTGCTCACAACGTTGCATTTCGTCAAGAAAGGCTTTTCGCGATTTACTCAGCCCTTCCTCCTCCGGATGGCCCAGGTTAATCAGGTAGCTGTCGTGAGGTAGGATCTGTGCAGGCAAATAACCATATTTTTCACAGTTCATTTTAAATTTATCAATATTTTCTCCTGTTAATGGTTTCGAAAACCACTGACGCTGATTTTTGGTAAATAAGGCAAAAGCCTTTGCCCCAATTCTATGAGCATTAAGCGGTGCATTTTCCACACCTCCCGATGCACTAACATGAGCTCCTACGTATTTCATTTTTGATGTTTTTCTATTAAATTTGTCGTAAAGATAGTAATTCATAAATATCATTAATCATTAACCATTAATCATTAACCATTAATCATTAACCATTAATCTTTTATCTTTGTTCTTTAATCTATTATCATAAAAAAATGCGATCAACGTTTTTATTCTTACTAGTATGTGTCTACATTACAGGTTTTTCTCAGAAACCCAAAGGGCTATTTGAAAATCATGAGATCATTGAGATGACCATTAAAGCTGATTTTAAAACCATATTCAAAGAAATCAGGGAAGAAAGGGACAGCGCTTATCATAAAGGTGTTGTCTATTATAAAACGATCAATAACACCATCGATACCATCAAAATCAACCTGAAACCCCGCGGGAACTTCCGCAAATCTCCTGATCATTGTGCGTTTTCACCTTTGTTCATTAAATTTTCAAAAAAACAATCAAAAAACACACCATTTGAAGGGCTAAAAAAGCTTAAACTGGTAACACATTGTAACAATTCAAAAAAAATATATGAGCAGTATGTCCTGAAAGAATACCTGGTATATAGAACATATAACGTAATGACTGATTCTGGTTTTCATGTAAGGCTGGCAAGAATAACTTATATCGATGAATCTGGTAAATCGAAAGACCTTATTAAATATGGATTTTTTATTGAAAATGATAATCAAATGGCCGAGCGTCTTGGTGGAAAAATAATTAAAATAAAGAATATAAATCAAGATCGGACAAATTATAAGCTTGTAAACCTCATGGCTGTTTTCCTGTATATGGTAGGGAACCCTGACTGGTCGGTTGCATTGTTACACAATATCAAAATTGTCCAGACAACTCCTTTTGAATTACCATTGGCTGTTCCATATGACTTTGATTACTGCGGTGTTGTTAACACATCATACGCTGCCCCGGCTGAAGTATTGGGTATCGACGCTGTTACAGAAAGAATTTTTCGTGGATTTTGCAGATCAGAAGAAGAATTTCAATCAACATTTGATATCTTCAGAGATAAAAAAGAAGAGATCTATAACCTTTATAAAAACCTGGAACCACTCAATGAAAAAAGTTTAAAATGGTCGTTAAACTATTATGATAAATTTTACGAGACCATAAATAATCCAAAAAAAGTAAAGGATGATTTTCTGAAAAAGTGTTGGCCGAATAGAGAGTAGCCATTAGGAGGTAGCCGGTAGCCGGTAGGCAGGAGACGGGAGGCAGGAGACGGGAGACGGGAAACAGGTCAATGCCAGGCGAAGATCTTGATGAACGAAGTGAACCGGAAAGACAGTAGCCGATAGCTGACCGAAGCGACATCCACCTCAGGTGAATTGACAAAAAGCTTAAAGCTTGTAGCTTGTAGCTTGAAGCAATTATTATTACATAAATTTAATAAGACTAAATGAAGTACTTCTTGATAATAATTTCACTTTTAATTATTACTACAATGAGTAGTGCAGCCCATAATCCTGAAAAAGAACTGATTAAAGCAGTAAAAAAAGGGGATATTGAAGCCATTTCCGGATTTTTGAACCAGGGTTATGATATCAATGCATACTATGGATCAAATAAGAAGACGCTCTTACATTTGGCAATTGTAGCCAAGCAGTTGACAGTTGTGAAATACCTCATTGAGAATGGAGCAAACATCGAACTGCGCTCAAAAGAGCGTACACCTCTTATGTGGGCGGCCTCTCTTAACCGTTTGAGAATAGCTCACTACCTTCTTGATGAAGGAGCTGACGTTGATGCCACAGATAATAAAAATAACACGGCTTTGTTTTTTGCTGCTAAAAATGGATCACTTCGTTTGAATCGATTGCTCGTTCGCCGCGGATCGGACCCTGCACATAAGAACCAAAGAGAATGGATGCCTCATGATAATGCCATTTCAAGTATGAAAGACACCATTGCTGAATACTTAAAAACAAAAGTGGCTCAGATTGACGCTTTCGATACAATACCGGATTATTTTGACGGGCCACACGTGATTTGGGAAAACCATCAGGAAATAATGGCCATATATTTCACACGGGATAGTGTATTAAACAAAACCCTCATGGTAGATAAAATATTACCGGCCAAAGGTGAAAAGACCACTTTCCATGGTTTCGAAAATGATACCAATCAGTATACTGTTTATCGTAAACTATTGCCTGTTAAGGACGATTATCAAAATGTAAAAAAAATATTCGCAGTTGGTGACTTGCATGGGCAGTTTGATACACTTTGTTACCTGTTACAAACAAATGGGATAATTGATAATAACCTGAATTGGAAGTGGGATGAGGGGCATTTGGTCTTTACGGGCGACATATTTGATCGTGGAGACCAGGTTACCGAATGTTTATGGCTCATCTACAAGCTGGAACGACAGGCATACACCGATGGAGGAGGGGTCCATTTAATACTTGGAAATCATGAGTTGATGAATCTTACTGATGATCTCAGGTACCAGAATGAAAAATATGGTTTCTTCTCCAGGTACTTTGACATCAGCTATCCTCAGTTATATACAACCAGGACGGTAATGGGGGAGTGGCTCAGATCAAGAAATGCCATAATGCGTATTAATGATATATTATTTGTGCATGGTGGAATTTCTCCAGATATTTATGAAAACAAACTAACCATCGATTCGATTAATCATTGCATGGGGAGATACCTATATGGGAATTACGATGAAAAAAATGCACCACTTATTAATTTATTGTTATTTACATACGGCCCCTTCTGGTACAGAGGTTACTTCCAAAATGGTAGAATCCCGGCAGAAACAACACTAGAAGAAATTCAAGCAATCCTGTCGTTTTATAATGTTTCCCATATGGTTATCGGTCATACAGATGTGAAAACTATTACCCCCTTGTATGATGGCAGGGTTTTTCCCATTGATATCCCGTTTGAACACCCTGGATTCAGACAGCAAAGCCTATTAGTGGAAAATGATCATTTTTTCAGGGTATACTCTGATGGGACCAGGGTTATGTTAAAGTAATTATCCCTTGCAAAAGTTACTGTGGATCTTATTCTCTAATTTTCAGATAATTAATGTTTAACAAACCATTAACATGCAGTTAATTAAAAAAGATGTATTTTTGGGGCAACCAAAACTGTTTTATTGTGTCTCAATTACTTTATCATTGTAATTTAAACATCGAGACTAATTTTAATTCCCTAATTATCAATTAACTACATTGATCATGAAAAAATTTTCTTTTACTTTCCTGGTGCTTTTTTGTGCAATTACACTTTTTGCTTCAAAAGGATTTGAGGTGAAGTATCAGCAAACAGTCCAGTCTACTTCAGAATTATATTTTGAAATCGGCGATTTTCAGTTTACTGAAGTTATTATTGACGGGGTCACATTCAACAAAATTCTTTATGACGGAAGTGTGCATACAGAAAAAAAGGGGTTTGCTGAATTAGCATATGCATATGCAACAGTTATGCTTTCCCCGGATAAGAATTTTGAAATAAATGTTATAGGTGGAGATTATACTGATTACCCGTTAGAACATCCCCTTTTACCTTCACGGGGTGTTATATACAGAGATCAGGACCCTTCACAGATACCTTATCTGATTGATCCCACCTCTATTGTTGATGCCTGGTACCCAACTGATGTGGCTCAAAGTACTGATCCTTTCATTATCAAAGACATCCGGGGCACAAGTGTGTTTGTTTATCCTTTTCAATACAATGCAGCAAAGAATATTTTAAGAGTATATCATAATGTAAAAGTTCAGTTGATTGAAAACGAGTCACAACCGGTAATTAACCAACTCACAAATGGTGCAGATAATATCCTCTATGAAATGAGTTCAGTTTACCGTTCAGTTTTTATCAACTATGAAGATAATAGAGACGACCTGACTATCGGCGATTACGGAGAAATACTTGTGATTTGTACCGACAGGGATTCGGAAGCCATAGATCCTTATATTGAATGGAAAATGCAAAAAGGCTTGAAGGTATATAAAGAAGTGGTTGCCACAGGGACCCTGGTAAAATCATTGGTACAGGAAAAATACGATGAAAACAATAATATTCTTTATGTAATGCTCATTGGTGACTGGGCAGATGTTAAGTCCGAAACGCTTGGTACATCGCCAATGGATCCTCAATTAGGTTGCGTAGTTGGAAACGATGTTTATGCTGATATTTGTGTAGGACGATTCTCAGCAAGTTCACCTTCTGATGTAACTATTCAGGTTGAAAAAGTAATCAATTATGAGAAAAACCCTGAAGCAGGAGCCACCTGGTATAGTCATGCGTTGGCTGTAGCCTCTAATCTGGGGCCCGGAGATGATAATGAGCTTGATTATGAACATAACGACGTTATCTTTGAGTATAAGCTGGAACCATTTACGTATGATGAATTCACAACAGTATATGATCCCGGAGCAAATTCGACGATGGTAAAAAATGCTGTTGAGGAAGGTATTTCTGTTATTAATTATACAGGCCATGGGTCTCCTACTTCCTGGGGGACATCCGGATTTAGCAATTCGAATGTTGCAACCCTGGTAAATGGCGAAAAATTACCGATCGTTATATCTGTTGCCTGTAATAACGGAGATTTCCATACAGGGGAATGTCTTGGTGAAGCTTGGGCTAAAAAAGAAGGCGGCGGATCCATTATGTTTCTCGGCGCAACCATTAGCCAACCCTGGGACCCGCCAATGAGGGGACAGGATTACTTTATGGACATTATGACCGGAGGTTATGACTATGAGCTATATCCTGGTCAAAATGGCATTAGCACATTTGAAGGTAGAAGTACTGTTGGGTCATTTATTTTTAATGGCCTTACGTTGATGATCGTTGAGTCCAGCGGATCAGATGATCTTAAAACTGCCAAAACATGGACTATGTTCGGTGACCCCTCTTTACAGATGCGTACAGCAACACCCTCCGAAATTACTTTGAATAATGATGTTATTTTAATGGGTGTTCCTTTTACAACCACAGTTACATCCGCAGGACAACCGGTGGTGGGCGCCCTTGTAGCCATTGGCCAGGGTGACCTGGTGTTTGCTGCTCTTACAGACGAAACAGGCTCTGTATCAATTGAAAACACGCTGGAGCCCGGAACAGCTACACTAGTGATCACAGGCTTTAATTTGCAAACAATATTTATGGAAGCTACCGTAATTCCACCTGATGGACCCTACATCATACTTGATGGCTGTGTAATTAATGATGATTCAGGTAATGGGAATAACGAGGCTGATTACGGTGAAAATATAACGCTCGACTTTACATTGAAAAATGTTGGTATAGAAACTGCTGAAGGAGTTACGGCTTACATCCAATCAAGCGACACTAATGTCACGTTAAATACAACGGAATATTTCTATGGTGATATTCTCCAGGAAGAATCAATTGGCGGATCCGACTTCTCAATAAGCATCTCCAATGATGTGCCTGATATGCATGTAGTCGTTTTTGACATTGAGATCGTTGATGCTAATGATACTACATGGACAACAATATATATGATGCCTGTCAATGCACCTGTTCTGGATATTGCTTTCGACCATATTGACGATAATGAAGGTAATAACAACGGACGCCTTGATCCGGGGGAAACGGCTGACATAATCTTTAATGGACTGAATATTGGACATGCCGATTCACCGGAAGCAACCATGACCATTAGCACTTCCAGCGAATTTCTTACTTTGAATAATTCCTCTGCAGATCTTGGCATCATTGAGGTTGAAGGAAGTAATCCCGGAGTTTTCAATGCTACTGTGTTGGAAGAAACTCCCGTGGGAACAGTCATTGAATTACTCTTAACATTAACGGCTGATGAATATTTCACCGAAGTACAAATGTCACTTACCGTTGGGCTTATTCTGGAAGATTGGGAATCTGCCGATTTTGGTAATTATGAATGGGAGTTTGGTGGAAATGCTGATTGGTTTATCACTGAAACACTCCCATATGAAGGTGATTACTGTACCCAATCCGGAAACATAAATGATCAGCAATCATCAGAACTGCTCATTACACTTGAAGTGTTGACTGATGGTCAGATATCATTCTTTAAAAAAGTATCATCAGAAGCAAATTATGACTACCTTGAATTTTATATTGATAACACAAAAATGAATAGCTGGGCAGGTACCATCGGTTGGTCAGAAGAATCATTTGATATAACTGCAGGTACACATATGGTTAAATGGGTATATGACAAAGATATGTACGTTAGCACCGGACAGGATTGTGCCTGGCTGGATTATATTATTTTTCCGGCTATTGCTTTGCCTGTCAATGTAAATACCATTACGAGAGCTGCTAACGAAGTAAAAGCTTTCCCAAATCCATTTGATGATATTGTTTATATCAGTTACTCCGTTGAAGAAGCTTCAGATGTTATGCTTTCCGTTTTCAATTCTCTGGGACAAAAAATAACGACCATTGATAATGGAATGATGCAACCGGGTAATTATACCTTCATGATCAAGACAACAGATTATGAAAAAGGAATTTATTTTTTCCAGTTAAAGATAGATGATCAACTTAATAATGGGAAGTTAATTCGCTCAGAATAAATGAGATACATAACTCATGTTAAAGTAGGGCTACAATCAGATTGTAGCCCTTTTTTAATGACTATTCTTTCCTACATTTGGAAAACGCCTTTAGTTTAACTATATTTGACTAAATTTAACCAATTAAATCCTTGTTACTATGAAACAATTAACAGTTCTTGCCAATCTGATTGATGGTATTAATTTTGTAGATTCCTCAAACTTCATGATCAATGAAATAAAATGGTTATTTGGTTTTTCACCTAAACAGCCACGGGAGGTATTATTCATTCCCTATGGTTACACCGACTCATTCTATCATACCTATTTTCAAAATATTGAAGATTTGTTTAGCCAGGCAGGTTGCGGCGTGATATCCATTTCCGACGGCGATCCCATCGAAATGATACAAAATGCCAATGCTTTTGCCATTGGTGGGGGAGATATTGCTGCATTATTAACCGGACTGAATAATCTGAGAACCAGTGCCTTCGATCCCTTCGATGAAATACATAACAAAATCATTAAGGGCACGCCTTATATTGGGTGGAATGAGGGAAGCGAAATTGCCTCGCCTATACCTTTTGGGCCGCCAATGCCTGGTATCGCATCATGCCTTAATGTATTTCAACACCAATTGATCTGCAATTATGTTGATTCTTCATCAAATAGAAGCGAGATTAAAAACTTTCTTATTGATCAAACACCATCAATTGAAAAAGTCGTCTGTATGTCGAACTCACCTGGCGGTTCAGGAATCCGCCTTGAAGACGATGGGTCAGGAATGATCCTGGATCCAGGCGGAGGGGGAGGAACATGGCCACCCATGCAAGTTTTCTCGTTATATAATGGTGGATTATTAGAAAATAATACATTATAAGTAAGTGGTTAATAATATTTCGTTCTTGTTAATGAGAAAAACATTAGTTTTAAATGTAACATTTCTGTTTTTTGCTTTTACCTGCCATTTTTCTTTTGGTCAGGATGATCAATCCGGTTTTTATTACAATTATGCTGATTCGTTGTATAGCATTAGAGAATATCATGATGCCATTGATATTTATAAAAAATGTGTGGATGCTGAATACGAAAAGCCCGAACCAAATACTGAAATTATTTCTGAATGCTATAGCAATATTGGTGTTTGCTACTATTTCACAAATGATTATATCAAAGCAATTGAATGGTATGAAAAAGCTATGAAATACGATCAGGAGAGTGGCAATATTGAACATCTTGCAAATAACCTGAATAACATCGGCCTTGTCTATAAAACATTGGGACAACATAATAAAGCTATTGAATATTATGAAAAAACTATCCAGATTGATGAGGTATTAGGAAGAGGAAAAAACCTTGCCAAAACCTTAAATAATATTGGGCAGGTTTATAGGGCAGGGGGGGAATATGATAAAGCCATTGAGTATTTGGAAAGATCTTTAAGGATAAAACAAAATCTTGGTGATAGCAGTGGAATGGCAACCACATTAAATAATATTGGCCTGGTTTATAACGCATGGAAAAAATATGATAAAGCAATCATGAGCTTTGAAGAGGCTCTAAACCTCGACCAACTTCTTAATAACGAAGGTGAAATAGCCATCAGGTTGAATAACCTAGGGCTTACTAATTATTATTTAGAACAGTACGATGAAGCACTTGCGTTTTTTCATAAAGCCCTGAATATTCACAATAAATTGAAGGATATTGGTCAGTCAGCTATTCAATACAATAACATTGGAGCCTTTTATCTTCATAGGGGAGATACCGAACAGGCCATTGAATTCTTGCAAAAGGCTCGTCAAATATTTCAGGATTTAGGGAAACAATCTGAGCTCGCCACGGTTCTCTCTAAATTTGGGGATATCTATTTATCAACCGGTGATTATAATAAGTCTGAAAAATATTTAATGATGAGTACAGAGATCTCGAAGAAGATCAATGAGAGAAATAAAACAAAGACTAATTACCTCCGATTTTCCGATCTCTATTCCAGAATGGGGAATTATTTCCAATCTCTTGAATACTATAAAAAATATACTGCTCTGAAAGATTCAATCTTCACCGAGAAAATTCATCAAGATATAACTAAATTTGAAATAAAATACGAAACTGCAAAAAAAGATAGTTATATTAAGCTGTTGAAAAACAACGAAGAGATTAGAAATTTAAAATCTAAGAAAGAAAAGATATATCGATTGTCGCTGATCGGAGGTGTAATACTTTTGATACTTCTTGCCGGTGTAATTCTTTACAGCCTCCGGCAAAAAATTAAAGACAACAAAATCATTTCCCAGGAAAAAGCCAAGTCTGATAAACTATTAATGAATATCCTGCCTGCAGGTGTGGCGAATGAATTAAAAGAACAAGGGAAAACCGAACCAAGGCTATTTAATAATGTGACAGTCTGCTTCACTGATATTGTTGATTTCACTGAAATGTCGGCTAATATGGAGCCCAGCCTCCTAATTGCTGAGTTGAATGAAATATTTACAGCCTTTGACAACATCGTTGAATCACATCATTGTGAGAGAATAAAAACAATTGGCGACTCCTTCATGGCTGTTTGCGGTTTACCTGATGAAGATCCTTTGCATGCCGAGAATATCATTCGCTCAACAGTTGAAATGATTCAGTTTCTCGAAAAGAAAAATCTTGAATCAAAAATTGAATGGAAAATACGTGTCGGAATCCACACAGGGGATGTAATAGCTGGTGTTGTCGGTATTAAAAAATACATATATGATCTGTTTGGCGACACAATTAACACCGCATCAAGGATGGAATGCAACGCTGAAACAATGCGGATAAATGTTTCAGAAACAACGTATAATCTTGTAAAGGATAAGTTTCGCTTCGAGGAACGGGAGGAAGTTGATGTTAAAGGCAAAGGCAAAATGAAGATGTTCTTCGTGCAATAATATTTTTACAAACCAGCATTCTTTTTTGCCTTTTCACCCTTTTCCCTGCTTTGTCCATTGAAACACCCAAAATTAAAGCAAAACCTCCTCATTTCTTATTCTTTATTGGTTATTTCTTATTAATATTCCTGATTAAATTTCCTAATTTATTATTCCGGATTAATCAATGAAATTTGAAAGAAAAGTATACTCTTTTAAAAGTATACTCTTTTAAAAAGGTTCACAAGATGTGCATATTAACCCTTTTTACAGAATATAAGGAAATAGCGCTTTTCTGTCGGCAGGATACTCCGAAAAAGTATTGCTATACCATCTGTGGTGATCTAATGCCCTCGGAATCAGGTTAACCATTGTCCAGATTAAAAATGATAGCGATGGAACACACCACGTCATTAGGGCAAAACCTCCCCACTCAATAATCTCACCAAAAAAATTAGGACATGACACATACTTAAACATACCTCCATATGGTATAGAATAGCCATTTGTTTTATTTGATCGCAAGCTTAACAGCTGATTATCAGATCGTTGATTTATAATCATGCCAGCAAAAAATAAAAGCACACCAATTAGGAATCTTGGATCATAAAGCCATGAAACAGAATAAGTAGGGGAGAGGAAACCAAACCAGTAGCCAATGATAAAAGCATTCATAAAGTTAAAGAATACACCAAAAATCATAATGATAACAGGCATTTTCTTTCCTTTGGTCTTAATACGGTTTGGAAAAATAAATACCCTGTTAATATAATGAAGCAGCCATAATGCGAAAAAAATCCAAATTACAATGTTGCCACGCGGTTTACTGGCAATAACGAAAAAGGCGAAAATAAATAAGGCAGGCCATTCCATCATGATCCATGCCACTTTATTACTGATCATTGGCCCCCAATTGTACCTTGTGTGCCTGCCATATGGAACCGTTATCTTAAGAAGGATGGGAAATAAGATGAGAGCAAAAATAATCCAAAACAGCACGATGGATGTAAATGTATCAGTGGATAATTTAAACATATGTCAGCTATCAGTTATCATAAAAAAAGGGGCAATTTACAAAAAGAAACCGATATGAAAAGGATAATTATATTGCGTAATCTAATGCAACAAATTCTATTAAAATGTTACTTACTCTTCTAAAGTGATAAAAAAAAAATTAAATTTTCAAATTATTTTTTTATTTAGTCTAATTCTTAATAAAATTGTTGGAGGTTTGATATCATTATTTAACTTTGCAAAATATTTTAAAAGTTGGCTTTATTTTCCACACTTTTTTTCACATAAAACCTTAAAATAATACCAGATATGAGTGAATTAATAAATAACCCTTCCAGGAAAAAAGAACTCTTAAAACACATGATCTTACAGCTCCATGAAGGAGATGCACCGGATGAAGTCCGTGGACGATTAATCAATTTGATGTCCAAAGTACCATATGGTCTTGTCGTTGAAGTTGAACAGGAACTTATTGAAGAAGGTGTACTGGATGAGCAAGCAATACTAAAATTTTGCGACCTTCATACAGAGGCTCTGGAAGGGCAGATTGACCAAACAGGTGCGAAAGAGATACCTGCCGGCCACCCCGTGGATGTTTTCATTCAGGAAAATGAAGCACTTTTGAAAATTGTTACAGAGCTTGAAGATAAATACAATGAACTAAGAAAAACAGCTTCTAACGATGAAATTCCAGCTATTTTACTCAGTATCAGATCGCTGTTCAACCAATTAATGGACGTTGACAAACATTATCTGCGTTTAGAAAATCTCCTGTTCCCATTTCTCGAGAAATATGGTATTACCGGACCTCCAACTGTAATGTGGGGGAAACACGATGAAGCCCGGGAGTTGTTAAAAGGTGCAATCGAAGCTCTTAACGTAAGAGAAGGGATTACATCCGAAGAAGTCGAAGTGGTGATAGACATGGTTTTGAAACCTGCTTCTAACAACGTTGCGGACATGACAATGAAAGAGGAAGAAATCCTTTTTCCTATGTCGATGGATAAATTAACAGATCATGAATGGATGGAAATAGTAGAGCAAACGTCTGAATTTGGATTTTGCCTTATCGATCCGGAAGTCGAGTGGAAACCGGTTGGTGTTTTTTCGATCGATATCACCAAAACAGAAAAAGACGAATCGATAAAATTGCCCAGCGGAAATTTTACTATAGAGGAACTAACTGCAGTCCTAAACACCCTGCCTGTGGATATTACTTTTGTCGATAAAAACGATAAAGTGAAATACTTCTCACAAGCGAAAGAAAGAATATTTCCCAGAACCCGGGCTATACTTAATAGAAACGTTAGGATGTGTCATCCACCATCAAGTGTGCATATTGTGGAAGAAATTCTACAAGACTTTAAAAGTGGAAAAGAAGATCAAGCCTCTTTTTGGATCCAGATGGGTGGGCAATTCATTCATATCGATTATTTCGCTATGAAAGGGTCAAATGGCGAATACCTTGGCACACTTGAGGTTTCCCAGAATTTGACAGAGAAACGGGCCCTAAAGGGCGAACAAAGAATCTTATCTTATAAAAAAAATGATGACTAAATTACAAGACAATCAATTTCCAATTACTCCTAAAACGAAAATTGCAGATCTACTGATCGCTTATCCGGAGGTAGAAAATTTGCTTATTGAAATAGCCCCGGCCTTTGCTAAGCTAAAAAACCCTATTCTCAGGAAAACAATTGCAAGGGTAACCTCATTACAGCAAGCAGCTCTAATTGGCAAAGTGGCAGTAGGGGAGATGGTTAATAAAATCAGGGATTTTGTCGGGCAATCTACGTTGGATATTACTGAACCCGGGAAGGAAGATTCTGAAAAACCCGACTGGTTTGATCATGATAATGTTGAAAAAACGCTTGATGGAAGACCCATACTGGCAAAAGGCGAACATCCGCTGGGCCAGGTCTTTCAGGACCTGCTGAAACTGCCTGAAGGAAAAATATATCTCCTTATCACTCCATTTCTTCCTGCACCACTGGTAGAAAAAATTCAGGAAAAAGGATACAATACCTGGACAGATGAGAAGGGTGGTGTATTTAATACTTACATTATAGCCAAAAATCAGTAATCAGAAAAAAATGCCATTCATTAATATTCATCCGTCCTTTCTTCTTTATGTCTTGAATTAAGCACAAGGTTATCATCCATTTTATGACATATACACCTGATTATATGCTACTTACAATTTCTCTTTTGTAGCGTTACTTTAAGTGTGCGTATTTTGATAATTTAACTATAAATTCATTATATGTAAATACATTCTATGCAAATATTTAAACGTTGCTTTGTTTGCAATTATCCTACGAATTACGTTTTTAGGGGGGTATTTCGTATTACCTTTGCGTTAACCTCCGATACGAAGCTGTGAGAAACAAAAAAAGCATGGATCAATAAAGAATGATCTGTGCTTTTTTTTTCTCAACAATCAAAGTAACTATTGATTGGGATCGCGTTTTCTGATGTACTCCATCATTTTTCTCCCTACCTCAGAAGCAATCATTATTCTATCATAATCAATCACGTAATTATTAAGATATTGCAAAATCAACTCATCATTGCCTTTATCACCGGGAATAATCCCTGAAAAAAAGAACCCCAGCTTTTCAAACTCATGCGTCAACCAGGCGGTATACTTATCATTAAGGCTTAAGTGAAGGTAAATAGTTTCAAGTCGTTGCTGGCAAAGAGATTTTAAGTTTTTTCTAACATCCTCAACAACGTTAAGCCCATATTGGTTAATAGTAATGTGGGCTGTCATGCTTTTTAGATTGGTTTTTAACATTGTATTAGCCTTCTCAACTGGGAGCTCAACATAGTTGCCGGCAGATCGGAATTCCGGTTCAACACCAAGATTGTCGTAAATCAATTTAATCATTTCTATATGGTGAGATGGAACGTAAAGAACATGGCGAAGGGGAGGGTTAATAAAATGAAACATGATAATTACGCTTTCGCGTTGTTTTATTTGTTGATCAATCCCTTTGTATATTCTTTCCTTTCCAAACGAAATATGAACGGCGCAGGCTCTAAAACCAAATTTTATCAAATTGCTTTGCGAATAAGCATGAGTGGTAATCCCTTTTGAAAACACACCTGTAAAATGACGCTTCTTTGCTTCCTCCATGAGTGTAATGGAAAGTTGCCGCAAACAACCCTGACCACGGTATTTCGGTTTGGTAAAAGCAACACCCTTTTCCGGCACCATACTATCACCTTCCCGCTCAAGAGCATTGTGTGCAATAATTTCATCTGTGTCAGTAACCGCAACATAGGAGATCAATGTATCTGTTTTGTTAAGCTCTCTCACTCTGTCAGGGTAATAAATATTTTCATTTATGTATGTATAGCCATAAGAGCTGTAGGCGCATTTGGATACCTCCACAGCTTCTTCAGGTTTCATTCTCCTGACAATAAACTTAACTGACCCCTTCGGAAGCCTCTCTTGATCCTTTTCGCTTTCAACAACTTCCATTTCTTCCTTTGAGATCAGGTCTTGGATTTGTTTATTATTCAGGTGTTTAAAAAGGCACGTTTCCTTGCCTTCCTGACCCAGGTTATGAAAGGAAACATCATCGAGGAACTGTTTCATCAGGTAGGTGCCAAGGCCTTTTTGCTCTAAATCTTTTTTTAATGTTTCTTTCGAATATTTATGAACGAGAGTAGGATCGAAAGGGATACCCTTTTCCTTTATGATGATATTTAATCCCAACTGATGCATCTCCACAATCATATCGAAAGTAGCATCTTCATCATCTTCAAAGGCATATTTTATTACATTCGCGATGGCTTCTTCAGTTCCTCCTTCAAGCTGTAAGATGTCTTCTTGCTCGAATCCCATTATTTCTGCCATGTTCCTCACCGCATTTAAAACAACAGGTAAATAGATAAGATCGTTGGGAATAGTAAGTTTAATTTTATTTCTTTTCATTAGTTATAAGATGAGATTAACAATTGCGGTCACGCAAAAATAACAAATACTGTGACAGAAATCAAATATTTTTCCCGGGGCCATGCGGGGTGTATACCCTAAATTGATGATTTTTTCACTAATTCCGGCAGTAAAATAGCTAATTATTAAAAAAAATGACCTACGTTTGTATTTAATCGTTTTTTTTATTTATCTTTGCACTCAAATTTTTAATTATTATTATTTTATATTATTTTATTATTATTATGAAAACAGGTAAAGTAAAATTCTTTAATCAATCCAAAGGTTTTGGGTTTATTATTGATGAAGAATCGGGAAATGACTATTTTGTTCATGTTTCCGGATTAATTGACGAAATCAAAGATGACGATGAAGTTTCTTTTGAGCTTAAAGAAGGAAAAAAAGGTTTAAACGCTGTTGATGTTAAATTAATTTAACATAATCATTTAGTTTTGTTGAAAGATTAAAAGCCCGGCTATAATGTCGGGCTTTTTTTTTGCTATCATTTGTTTTGGACCTTCATTTCGATTTATTTTGCAATAAAAATCAAAAGCTGATGAAATTCCCGCGTATTCCTTTTATGATAAGTTTCCTGACTGTTATACTTATTTCATGTAACAAGCATATCATTCCACCTTCTTTGGCTATTGCTCAAGCTATAGATGAAAGCGGCTGGGGTACTTCTCATTTTGCAATCGAAGGAAACTGCCTTTTTGGCCAACACACTTCATTGCATAGTAATGGAAAATATATTCCGGTCAAAGGATCAAATGTTCAAATGGCAGCATTCGAAACTATTTTGCAGGCAACCAAAGGATATATGCATAACCTGAATACAACAAGTGCCTATCATGACCTGCGAGAACAACGGGCTATTATGCGGAATAGCAATGAGCATATTGACGGAAATAAATTAGCAGATTCTGAGTCGCATTATTCTGAACGCGGAGAGGCGTATGTGAAAATGATTCAGGGTTTTATTAAAAACAATCATCTACCTAACCTGGATTATGTTAAATTTGAAAACCATGATCAGGAATTTTCTATTTTTATTAAACAATAATTGATAATGACTAAACTACTTACAACCATAGCCATAGCCTACGATTTCGATGGCACATTGGCACCCGGCAATATGCAGGAACATTCGTTTATTCCTAAGCTTGGGATTAATAATAAAGAATTCTGGCAGGAAGCAAATGATCGTGCAAAAGAACACGACATGGATGAGATATTGGCTTATATGCAATTGATGTTGCAAAAAGCCGATGAAAAGAAAATACCGGTAACAAAAAAGGCTTTTTCAGCACTTGGAAAAGAAATAACATTTTTTAAAGGTCTAGAAAGCTTTTTCGACCTGATAAATCAATATGCGGCTGAAAAGAGTATTGTTATCGACCATTATATCATTTCTTCAGGAATAAGAGATATTATTAAAGGTACGAGTATAGCAAAATACTTTACCAATATTTTTGCTTCAGGGTTTGTTTTTGATAGGGGTGATGTTGCAGTATGGCCAGCCCTGGCGATCAATTACACCAATAAAACCCAATACCTTTTCCGGATCAATAAAGGGATTAACAATTCGTACGACAATTCCATCATCAACAAATTCATTGAAATGGACAAACGCCCCATTCCTTTTTCACGAATGATCTACCTGGGAGATGGAGAGACCGATGTACCCGCCATGAAAATGATCAAATTCCAGAGAGGAACAGCAATAGCAGTTTACGATCCGGGAAAAAAACCGCAAAAAGACAAGCCATCCCCAAAACAGATTTGCGAAGAATTGATTGAGCAAAATCGTGCGGATTATATTGCACCTGCCGATTACACAGAAAATTCCAAACTGTTCCTGATTTTAAAAACCCTGATAAACAAGATTGTTGAAGAAGAGAAGCTGAAAAGGATATAATGTCAATCAAGAGTTGAAATCGTATAGAAAATTTTCTACGTACCAATCATCATTATTGGTGCGGGTTTCGAGTTGCAGGTTGCAGGACAAAAATATGAAACATGTAACCTGAAACATATAATGTGCTTGCATTCCGCTTCAGACTGGTAGGAGAGTGGATTGATTTTCCGAGAACCAGGTTTAAATTATATATGCGGAGAATAGCTTTCTTTATCTCTGCATTTTTTGCGAAGAATAATTTGAAAATATCTAAGTTTGTAAATTATTCGGCTAAATTTTATTATTTTGGAACTATAGACTTCCCAAGATGAATGCACTTGAACTCACTAAATCACAAAAAAAAATAGCGAGGCAAATTATCGAAACCGGTCTGCAACGCGAATTTGAAGCAGGCATTAAAAAGCTTGATAATATCTTAACTGAATGGAAACGTAAAGAATTAGATAACCGGATGCCTATTTAAAACTGTATGGATCGCTTACCAGTCATGATGAACATATTGCAAGACGGTACGACAGAATGTCCGGTTCAAGGTACTTGGATATTATTGCTGCACAACTGGCCGATAAAGTAATTGCTGTTGAGGAACTAAATGATTTTCCTGAAGATATCAG
>JAGLWB010000240.1 GCA_023133655.1 Bacteroidales bacterium | reverse complement strand
AGGCCAAAGCCCAAAAGAAATTCTCAAAGGATCTGGTTGATTGGGATAACTTAACTTTTATCCGTAAGATCAATGCTGATATGATCTGTGAGTTAACCTTTACTGATTTGAATACCGGTGGACCGGCTGTAGAGCATGTGAAAGAAGCACTGAAATCAGGAAAGCATGTAATAACCAGTAATAAAGGGCCGGCTGCTTTATTGTACCCTGAAATGAGGAAATTGGCTGACGATAATAACGTCAAATTTATGATTGAGGGAACCGTTGTTGCCGGAACACCAATAATCAACCTTACCAATGGGCCTCTTGCAGGATGCGAGATATCCAATATTAGAGGTATACTTAATGGCACTACAAATTTTATCCTTTCAGAAATGGAGAAAGGAATGGATTATGATGAAGCGCTAAAGACTGCTCAGGAACTTGGCTACGCCGAAGCCGACCCAACCGGCGATGTGGAAGGGTATGACGCCAGGGGTAAGGTAACCATTCTTGCCAATGTTGTAATGGGTGCCTCGCTTAACATAAATGATGTTCCTTGTCAGGGCATTACAGCGATTAAATCGGAGGATATTGATTTTGCAAAAAGAGAAAATTCAAGGTGGAAATTGATCGGATCGATTGAACGAAGGGAGGATGGAACAGTACATGGTTCCGTAGCCCCCGAAATGATCGATATGTCACATCCCCTTGCAGGAGTTATGGGAGCTACCAATGCACTAACATTTACAACTGACCTGCTCGGCGATGTCACCATCGTAGGCCCCGGCGCAGGGAGGATTGAAACAGGATTCTCGATTTTGACGGATGTGTTAGAGATACATAGAAGCTGTTAGAAATATACTATTAATGCCAACTAATATCCACCATTATGTCTTACAGCGGTAAATGCCTCTATATCGACTTAACAACAGAAGAGTATCATATTAATGAAACCGATAGAGAGTTAACAAATAAATACATCGGTGGAAAAGGCCTCGGTTTTGCCCTTCTCGATAAAATGGCACCAAATCCTGATCCCCTGGGGCCTGATAACCCTTTGATATTTGCTAATGGCCCGTTTACAGGATCAAAAGTTCAAACAAGTGCCCGTACAACCCTGGTTACAAAATCTCCCCTTACAAACTCTATTCTCGATAGCCATTGTGGTGGAAATTTCGGACCTGCGTTGAAAAGGGCCGGTTTTGATTATGTGGTCATTTCCGGTAAAGCCGAAAAGCCTGTTTATCTTTATCTTACTGATGAAAAAATTGAGATCAATGATGCGGATGATCTGTGGGGGAAAGGTATTTTTGATACCAGCGACATCTTGCTAAGCCGCCATGCCGGGGCAAATCCCCGTGTGGCTGTCATTGGCCCGGCCGGCGAGAATTTGTCGAAAATCGCCTGTATTGGTGTTGACAAGCACCGGCAGTACGGAAGAGGGGGCGGAGGTGCTGTGATGGGTTCCAAAAACCTGAAAGCCATCGTAGTGGATGGTAAAACGGCTATTAAATATCATAATGATGAAAAGTTTAAAGAGGTAAACCTTCGTCTTACAAGAGAGATAATGAATAATGATGGGGTGAAATTCCGCCGGATTAAAGGAACGATGAAATGTGTCCGCAGTGGACAGGAATTGGAATATTTACCTACTAAAAATTATCAACTTGTTCAATTCGACGACTTTGAAATGATCAGTTCGGAAGCGGCACGTGAGGAATTGAACTGGGAAGATACCAGTTGTTACAATTGTGGTATCCGTTGTTCAAAATGGGCCACCTGGGATGGGCATAAGATTGAAGGCCCTGAATATGAAACTACCGCCTTCCTTGGCTCAGGAAGTATGGTGAACAGCATAAAAGATGTTGCCTGGGCCAATGAGCTTTGCAACGACCTGGGCCTGGATACGATTAGTACCGGCATTACATGTTCCTTTGCTATGGAATGTTATGAGAAGGGTGTTATAGATAACTGGGACGGACTTGAAATGGATTGGGGAAACGCTGAATCACAACGGAAATTGATTGAGCTTATGGCATACAGGAAAGATGTGGGTGCAATTTTTTCAGATGGAACCAGGGTAGCAGCTGATAAAATTGGAAAAGGAAGTGAAGAATATGCTATCAATACGTATGGGATGGAACTGTCGGGTATTAATCCCAAAGGGTCACTTACCATGGGTGTAGTATTCGCTGTGGCAGATTTTGCAAGCCATACGCGTTTATGGATAGCTGAAGCTGAGATGGGGCCTGATTTTACCATAGATGATATTCCCCAGGCTGTGGCCGATGGTTTAGATACTATCAATGTCCGGAATAGCCTTGTTATTTGTGATTTTGTTCCTCTTGGGTTGGATAAATTGGCTGAATTATTAAATGCTGCTACCGGGTCGAACCATACGGAACAATCTTTAATGAATGTCGGGACAAACCTGACAAATCTGGCACGAAGATACAACCTGCGTAACGGACGAAAACATACGGATGATACGTTACCCGGAAGATTTTTCAATGAAGAGTCACTCGCAGGCTTTATGAGGGGTAAAAAACTTGAGAAAGCGTTTTTTGATTCCCTGATCCAAAAGTATTATACGTTAAGAGAATGGGATGAAAAGGGTGTTCCGGGCATTGGGTAAAGAACCAGATGCCAGGGAATGACATTTTTATTCTGCGTCAATATTCTCCTCAGCAATTTGAACGGGCTTATAGGTCAGACCAGGTCCGCCATTGTCACTAT
>JAGLWB010000024.1 GCA_023133655.1 Bacteroidales bacterium | reverse complement strand
TCAAAACGCAGCCCTCGTTTACGTCCCTCATCCGGACTTACCCACTCCTGGTTCGCGTAATTGATCCAGACCGCACCTCCGAATTTGAATGTTGTTTTCGGGCTAACATTTATGGATAATCCGGTAGAATCATTCTCATCCTGGCCAAAACTAATAGACCACCATACTAGTAAGGGCAAAAGCAGTAAAAGTTTATTTGCTTTCATCCTGACTAAGTTTAGGTGTGTGTGCTGGAATTCTGTATGCTAATGTGGCTTGCTCAAAATCAAACGCAAACCCGATCAGGCTTTCTTCTGAGAAAGGACGGCCGACAAAAGATAATCCAACAGGCATAATATCGGCGGTATAGCCTGCGGGTACTGTAATTTCAGGGAATCCTGTGGAGCTTGCGATATAACATGTTCGGTAGGGATCATCGATGTTGCAGACATACGTGTTGTCTTCAGCATCGTGCCGTGGTGACGCAGGACAGGGCAGGGTTGGAAAGATAATGGCATCGAGCTGTTGATCATCCAGGATGGACATGAGTTGCTTTTGTACAGCAGGTATAAGTTCCTCCAAACTTCGGCGCCTTTCAACACTTTCGTAGCCCCCTGAGGCATCTGCATCGCGGAATCCTTGAATGCGTCCGGGATTTAAAGGGGTTGCAGACCTTGCGATAGCTTCCGATTCGG
Organism: Bacteroidales bacterium; assembly: GCA_023133655.1. Classification (GTDB taxonomy): domain Bacteria; phylum Bacteroidota; class Bacteroidia; order Bacteroidales; family JAGONC01; genus JAGLWB01. The sequence continues at coordinate 2,023 of JAGLWB010000024.1, read as the reverse complement.
CAATTGAGATAAGATCTTCGACTGTTCTTGGTGCGCCTTCGGGCAAATCCGCCAGGTAAGTCTTTATCTGCGGACCAAAATCACCATCAACTACCGGTCCCATTACAGGCCAGAGGTTATCTAAAGGAGCAGGTAGTTCAATCTCAAAAAGCTCTGCACCTTCCTTTTCCAAAGACTTAAGTGAAGAGGCAAAGACCGAGTCCACATCAGGATTGGCACCGTTGAAAGTACGCACAACACCTAGCCTGGCTCCTTGTAAAGCATTGGCATTTAAAGCCTCCTGAAAGTCGAAGGTGTGCCCCTCACTTACCTGGGTAGCAGGATCGGCCGGATCGATACCAGCCATAATACCAAGCATTATTGCTGCATCGGTCATGGTTCGGGTGATTGGTCCGGGTACATCGAAAGTAAGTGAAGCAGGTATAATTCCATCACGACTTAATAATCCCATGGTGGGCTTAATGCCAACCACACCACAAACCGCACTGGGCCCCCGGATGGAGCCAGCCGTACAGGTGCCTGTGCCCAATGCTGCATAGCCTGCTGCCACAGCTACGGCAGAACCGCTGGAGGAACCCGAAGGATCACGGAGTGGATTGTGGGGATTCCGTGTCTGGCCAACCGCCGAACCATAACCCAGCCAGCCGTAGCTCAGTGCAAACTCGCTCAAGTTTGCTTTGCCAAGGATTACAACTCCTGCTTCCCGGAGACGTTTTACAACAAAAGCATCATCAACCGGTTGACTGTTTTTAAGAATCGCTGAACCTCCGGTGGTTGGAAGATCACCTGTGTTATAATTATCCTTCAGGATAATCGGAATACCATGCAGAGGACCTCGTGATCCTTTTTCTTTCCGTTCCATATCCAGTGCCCGGGCAACCTCCAATGCCTTCGGATTAATCGTAATCATCGCATTCAATGCAGGCCCTTTATGATCGTAGGCCTTTATGCGATCGAGACACTGCTGTACAAGTTGTTCCGAAGTGAGCTTGCCAGAATCAAATATATCCTGTATTTCAGCAATAGTAGCAAAAGCAGGATCAACATCGGATGATTTTTTTTCTTTCTGATTAGTCATATTGCAAGCTGCTAACAACAAAACAATACAAATCAGAATAAATTGAAGAGCTTTTTTAAATGAAGTCATTTTAGTTTTCATTTTACTGTTTGTTCAATTATTTAGCTGGTTCCAAAAATAGTAAAATTCAACTTTTGTGGCTATAATGCATTTTTTGTTTGAGAAAGGATATTAACTAAAAAGGTTTTTATATTTTTCTTTTATCAATATCTTTTTTCCATGATGTAGTCCTTTACTTTGAAAAAATACTCTTAGGCAATAAAAACTGTGCCTGAACCCGCCATTGCCATTCAGGACCAAAATCGGGACGAACCACATTGTAATACAATTGAGTTTGCAGGTTTAAAGGAAGTTTTCCGCCAATCATTACTAATTTCCCTCCCCCGGCACCCAAAGGAACTATCCACCTGTCTTCAGAATCAGCAGTCCAGTCGGCAGTAATAATAGGCGCACTGTTCACGTACCAACCACCTCCTAATTGACGTACGAGAAACACATTCAACATCATGTGATTTACATTATCCCTTTCCGACTTTCCGGCAAACGACCAGGCATTGTTTATTAAGGCTCCAAATGTCCAGTCAGCCGGTTGAGCCAATACCAGCAATGATGGCCCTGCACTCCATTTTTGTGTACCCCGTATGCTGCCTCCGGTTGGCAGTTCAACTACCGGCCCAAATCCCCACATTATCCCTTTACTTTCAGGAACATAAAATGCAGTAAATACAATATCAGCCAGTCCCGAAGAAAGCTTTCCACTTTCATTACTAAAATCCGGAATGCGAACGATAGGGAAAATTGTCCTGGTAACTAGTTTACCATCGGCAAGAGGAATTACCGGCTGAATGTTTAATACATTTAAATTACGGTTATATGGGCCATAATTCATATTTAAATTATTCTGAAACGGGAAACTCATCAGGTCTGCCAATGGGTTTGCTGCCG
>JAGLWB010000239.1 GCA_023133655.1 Bacteroidales bacterium | reverse complement strand
CCATCTGAGCTACCTCGCCCTTTTTCAACTGCCAACAGGGCTGCAAAGATATAAAAGAAATTCATAATAAAAACCTCAAAATTCCTCAATAGTTTCTTTATAAACAACCCCCCTCTCTTTGAGTCCTTTCAACATGTACTCAACACACTCCGGTTGCTTTCCTATAAACTCCGGTGCCGTTATGCCTTTTCTGGTATATAGTCCTTCAGCAACCATCCTTAGAGCCACTGTAGCAGTATAACCGGTAGTTCTGGCCATGGAATGAGTACCTGTTTTCTGATCATATTCATCATACAGATCATATTCATACTTTAATCTCTTTCCATCCTTATACCCCTCAATGATCACCTTCATTATAGTTATATCAGCTTCACCCTTTTCAAGTTTCCATTTCGGGAATAAAAGCCGGGACGTAAGATCAAGCGGACTGACCTGAACTCCCTTAACATCGATTTTTTCTTTATTGAAGAGCCCCATATCCCTCAACAATGCAATTTTCTCAATATGGCCTTTGAAGCGAAGGGTCTTTTCGATCATGTTAGGAGCATCAATGGTTTCTGCCAGTGACCTGAGGCCATCGCTGTTAAAGGCTTCTAATGTGCCAATATGTGGGAAGTCAATAAGTTCGGGATCAGATAATGCAGGTTTAACTATCATTTGCCCTCCTTCAATATACCTGGCTGGCCGTGTATATTCTTCAATGACATCAGATGGAGAAAAAACAGCTTTGTATTCCCACGGCAATTTTCGTGTTTTAGGTAATCCTCCAACATAGGTTACTACCTTTTCCGTTTTATCAAAAAGATGATCAACATATCCAATCAGAATATTGCTCATTCCCGGGGCAACACCAATATCTGAAATTGCAATCACATTGTTTTCTTTTGCCAGCCCATCAAGGTCGAAAAGATTTTCCGGAAAAAAAGCAATATCAATCACATTCTTACCGGCTCCTATTATAGCTTTTAGGGTTTGAAACCCTATGAACCCCGGTACAGCAGACAAGACAAAATCAAAGTTTTCCACAACACGCTTGACGTTTTCCGGATCCGTAAAATCAGTTTTTATCCCGGAAATCCGGTGGTACTTTTCCAGTTCTTCCAATGCTGGTTCATTTATATCAGCCACGCTGACATTAAATTCTTTTTCTTTTGCCAGATCAATGGCCATCGGCCCACCTACCAGGCCGGCTCCCAAAACAATAATTTTCATATTAATTTTTTTTAACCTTTAAGCTTCTTTAAACGACCTATCTGTGTAAAGAACACCCCGAATAATACAATGATCATCCCAACTATTTTATTCAAATTAAAATATTCGGATAAAATGAAATAAGAAAAAACTGCTGTAAAAATAGGAATGATATTGCTAAATACTGCAGTCTTGCTTACACCTATTTCTCTCGTCCCAATAGTGAAAAACACAAAGGCTAATGATGACGCAAAAAAAGATAAAAGAATCAGAGAAGAAATAAGTTCAACATTTGGTTTCACAAGAATAAAAGATTGATAATCAAAAACCAGGAAAATTGGAAGGAATAGGATAACCCCAATTAGATTTTGTACTGCAACAATAGTAAATGCCGAATACTTCCCCGCCAGGATCTTTAGCATAATTGAATAAATTACGGCTGAGCCTACAGCAAGAAAAAGACAGGCAACACCAAATGGCGATGCGTTCAGTGTAAGGTCTTTGTTGACCATCATTACTGTAATTCCAGTGAAGGAAATGATGATGCCAATGAGATTGATTTTTTTTAATCTTTCACTTAAAGCAAAATAGGCCACCATCGGCACAAAAAGGGGTATTGTGGCAATGATAACAGCGCTTATTGTTGCCGTAGAATATTTAACCCCAAAGTTTTCTCCAAGGAAATAAAGAAAAGGGTTGAAAAAAGCAGAAACCAGGAAAAGTTTATAATCTTCTTTGCGGATTTTCTCAACCCTTTTAAAGAGCATTAACCCAGAAAACAAAATGATCGTCGACAAAACTAACCTTAAAAAAATCGTTGTAATCGGTTCGTAATAATTTAAAACGATTTTGGTCCATACAAAACTCATACCCCAAAAGAGCATAGAGAAGAGAATGATAATATATATAACAGGACGGGAAAGTTTCATGCTGAAAATTGAAGATTTAAATGCAAAATTACATTTTCATATTATTTTTAGGTTTTTTTTGTAACATTTAGGTTTTTTTATTGTCATTAATAAAAACTACTGTCCTTGAAAAAGGTTTACAAAAATATCCATCAGGATCTTATCGAAGCATGTGGGAAGGGAAACCAGAAAGCACAGTTTGAGATTTATAAACTTTACTATAGGTCAATGTATAATGTTAGTTTGAGAATCGTAAATAATACAGGTGAAGCAGAAGATATTATGCAGGATTCCTTCCTCGATGCTTTTGGTCAGCTGGATAAATATAAAGGGACAGCTACTTTCGGCGCATGGTTGAAGCGAATTGTGATCAATAATTCACTTGATGTTTTGAGGAAGAATGCAAATTTGACTTTTGTGGAGGAATATGATTATGATATGCAGGAAGAGTTAGAGGAGGAAACGGAATATGTTGATTTAAAAATTGATGAAATTAGAAAAGCAATGTCAGCATTGCCCGATGATTACCGTGTAGTACTTACACTTTATTTGTTAGAGGGTTATGACCATGAAGAGATTGGTGAAATTCTAAATATTTCTAATAGTACATCACGGATCCGGTATTTCAGGGGAAAGAAAAAGTTACGGGATATCCTGGATGAATCGAGAATAAAAAATCTTTTGTTTAAATGATCAAATTCAATTAGCCATGATCAGTTTAGAAGACAAAATTAGCAGAAACAAAGAAATGTTCGATCACGCAGAACCGTCGGATGATCATTTCGAAAAATTCGGCCGGAAGCTTTCTGAATTTAATAAGCCTCAAAAATGGAAATTCAACCGCGGCTTATTTCTTAAAATCGCCGCAAGTATCCTTATTTTAATATCCATCTCTATTACCCTGAATTATGTGGGGAAAAATAATGGGAATAACCTGTTTCTTAATAACTCTGTGGCTGAGGCTCCGGTAGAACTTCAGGAAATACAGTTGTATTATACAAACCTGACCGACGATAAGTTGCAACAAATTGATCAGCTTGCAGGATCTTCTGACGAAGGGGAAAAGATTAAACGTATGATTCGGGGCGAAGTTGAGGAGATTAAACTTAATACAAATGAACTGGAAAATGAATACGTAAGTGGAGCAAATGATGGCAGAACCATGAGTGCAATTGTAAACAACTACCGCATCATTACTAATCTGCTCGATCATATTATTAACGATTTAAATAAAACGAATCAATAAAAAGCAATATATAATTCAAATGAAAAAAGCTATGAAAAAACTATTAACTACTTTACTAATTGGATTTATCCTCCCTTTTTTTATCGGCGCAAATATTGTCTTGTCTGCTGAAGGAGATTATTCGAAAACAATAAGAAAAGAGTACAACGTTAAAAAAGATGCCTTGCTCATCGTGAAGAATAAGTATGGAAAGGTACATTGTAGTAACTGGGAGAAAAATGCCATCTCCATAGAGGTTATTATTAAAATAGATGCCCCAACAGAAGAAAAAGCAATGAAAATACTTAATCAAATTGATGTGAAAATATCGGGGAACAGTTCCGAAGTAAGTGCTGTGACTGAATTTGGAAAAGGATGGTGCGACGAAAAAATTTATAAAGAACTATCCATTGATTTCTTAATTTATATGCCGAATACGATTGAGTTGGATATTGACCATAAGTTTGGCGAGCTTTATATTGATGAAACCAGTGGCAGTGCCAGGTTAAGTATTGGTTATGGGACAATGGAAGTTGGAAAATTATTAAATGATGCTAATGAGCTTAAAGTCAAATTTAGTGAAGCTTCTGTTGATTATCTTGGCGGAGGTTCATTAGAAATGAAATATTCCTCATTCGATTTAATTGAAACACATGACATTACTGTTGATTCAAAATTTTCATCTGTCTCTATTGAAAAACTTGACGATTGTGAAATTGAATCCCAATACGACGAGTTTTCCATTGGGGTATTAACTTCTATCATTCTTGACTCTAAATTTACTGATTTTAAAATGTCAAAATTGGTTGACAAAGCTGAGATTGAAAACCAGTATGGTGGCATCATTATTAAGTATGTAAAAGGTGGTTTCAGTGAGATAAATATTGAAAACAGCTTTGGCGGAATTGAAATAGGGATTGATGAGGAAGCCAGTTATTCTATTGATGCAGTGGTAAAATTTGGTTCCTTATCCTATCCAAGAAATATTTCAAACATTTCAACTCAAGTAGATGGTTATACAACCAATATTTATACGGGGACTGTCGGATCAGATAAAAACTCTTCTTCCAGGATCACCATTGAAAGTAAAAATGCAGGAGTTAGCTTGACTGCCTGGTAACAAGTATTAAACCCATATTAACATAAAAAGCTTAAATAATGAAAAAACTATTATTTTTAAAAGGATTATTGATCATTTCATTACTGATAAATGTTTCAATTACAGCGTATAGCATGAACGGTTTACGGGGTGATCAGGTTGCTAAAGAAGAACGGAATGTATCACACTTCAACAGTATCTCACTGAGATGCTCGGTAGATATTTTCATTACTCAAGGTGAAAACGAAAAAGTTATTGTTGAAGCCGATGAGAACCATATTAAGAATATTTCCACTACGGTAAAGGATCAAACACTGATAATTGATACAGATAATATCTTTAGAAATGTAAGGGTAGCAAACGTTTATATTACTGTTTCTGATTTGGAGAGTATTAATGTTTCAGGTTCAGGAGACGTAGTAACAGAGAGCCCTTTGAAAGCGGATGATTTTCAGTTACAAATTAATGGCTCAGGAGATGTTATCCTTAATATAAGTGCCAGTGAACTTAAAGTTAAAATAAATGGATCGGGAGATGCAAAAATAAAAGGCGACGCTGATGAGCTATTTATTTCATCAAACGGATCGGGCGATATTATTGCAGAAATGGATGAAATGGAACAATGTTCTGTGAAGATGACCGGTTCCGGTGATTTAAAAATTTCAGGGAAAGTGGATGTGTTAAAGATCAAACAGGTTAGTTCTGGTGATGTTTCAGCCTTGAAACTAATAGCTGATCAGTGCCTGATCGATAAATCAGGGTCAGGAGACACAAAGGTATTTGTTAATGGTGAGTTAATGGTAACCTCGAGTGGTTCAGGCGATGTGTACTATAGAGGGTCCCCTGATGTTAAAAACGTCATTACAACAGGATCAGGAGATATTAGAAATATAAATTAATTTTAACCCCCAAAATATTAAGCATATGAAAATTTTTAAAATGAATTCGTCTCTTTTCCTGGTGATTTTATTATTGTCCTTCTTATCTGTAAGTTCAGGGTGCCATTATTTCATTGAAGGAGTAGATGGAAATGGAGTGGTTGTTTCTGAAGATAGACCTGTCAAACCCTTTAGTGCTATTCAAATAGGAGGGGCGTTTGAAGTAATTCTGACACAGGGCGATAAAGTATCATTGAAAATTGAAGCTGACGAAAACCTTCTTGATTATATTATTACTGATGTAAGAGGTGGTAAGTTGATAATTGAAACAGAGCGTGAAATACGGAATTGTAAAGAGCTGAAGGCTTATATTACTTTTGTCGAGTTAGAAAGCCTTGCGCTTAGTGGTGCAGTTGAAATGATGGGAGAGGGTAGGCTGGAGTTTGATGAATTAAATATTGACGCCAGTGGCGCTACCGAGATAAACATGGATATCACTGCAGAGGTATTAAAGATGGATGTAAGCGGTGCAAGTGAAGTAGCCCTTTCAGGTATTGCCGATGGAGTTTATATTGATGCTTCCGGCGCCAGTGAGCTATCTGCCGGTGACCTTGAAACGAGAATTTTTTTCCTGGATATTTCAGGTGCCGGTGATGCTACTATCTTTGTTAAAGAAAGATTAGATGTAACGGTGTCAGGAGCTGCTCATGTTACTTATTTAGGTGATCCTGAATTTGTGAATCGAGATGTTTCAGGAGCTGGGAGTATTAAAAGCAGATAAAGTATCAGGTCTGGAGGATGTGCTTTGTAATTTTTTATTCCTTTCAGACAGCTAACTTCGTTCAATCTTATACATCGAGCAATCGTGCCATCGAGCAATTTATACCAGGTGTCATTGATTTGTTCAAAACGAAAAATTTGAAATATTAATCAGGAAGTCGAGCATATATTTTGGGTGTCCCATTGCATAAAACAGGAAAAGCAGATAAAGTGTCAGGTCTGGAGGATGGATCTTCCGGAAACATGCGGCATACTAATTAACGACGAACATGGATTGGGGTAATTCGAACCTTTCAATCAAGCCACGATTTTGTAAATTACGTTTTATCATAATAAGGCTATAATCATCTACATAAACAGGGGCCCATTCAGGGTCCCTGATTCTTTTTATAAGAAAAGATTGGCCCCATGGAGTCATATCATGTCTGTAAAAGTAAATGACATTGAATTGGTATTTATTCATCATTTGATCCCACATTTCATCATCCTCTTGCATAGGCACATAATAATCTTTTAAAAAGGAAGAACTATAGGCCTCTGGGCGATTATCGATAAAAACACGATGATTGGGGAATAGATGAAAAATCAAATAGCTTCCAATGTCGTAATTATTAAAGATCGGTCCGCGTAATTTTGTTTGTTTAAAGAACAGAGCTGAACTATTGCTCCCGGGAAATAATCCTAATCCGGTAATTCTGGTATCAGGGAAAAACAGCGGCTGGCGCAAAACCACCAGCGCAAATATCACAGCATAAATCAATACCATACATGCCCGGATAAATTTTTTCCATTTATCGCCAGGCAAGGCTTTCAGGGCATCTGCTTGCCAGGCTCCAAGCGGGATAAGAATAAATCCCCAGAAAGCAATACCCCTAACCATCGACCAGGAAAACAGGGAGAAAACAATAAATAAAACCAGTTTTGAAAAATGACGTCGAAAACCTTCCTTGATGAGGAGTACAAAAAAGATTATTGAGGTGATCAGAAAAATTGCTTCAAAATACCAAAACACCGGGTTTTCAGGAAACCTGTTTTGCATGAAAAGTACCGATTGGTTTTCTGCAATCATATATCCATATTCTCTGAAAATCAAAAATGGTTCAATGAAGGCTTTATAGCCAAATGGGCTAACAAAACTGGCAGCTATTGAAAGGATCAGTACTTTTAAGAAGAGGTGTGCTTTAACTTTATCTTTGTTTACAAACAAATAGTCAATTAAATAGATACCTGTGAGAAAAAGGCCAAAGATGAAAAAGATATGGACATTTACCCAAAAAACCTGGATGAGAGGTACAAAGTAGAGGTATTTCCGGTTTATTCGCCCATTATTAAAAAGCCCGTATAAGTATAATAGCAATCCAAACAAAAGATAACTAAATCCTTCAGGGCGTATCTCTGTTCGGTATGTAATTAGGGGAATACAAAGGATTGTAAAAAAGATGGTAAGCTTGAATGAGGCGTTTAACCGGGCTGCCCGGAAAAAAAAGTAGAGAGCCAGCATATGAATTACAATATTCAAAACGGAAAGAGCTTTAAAACTACCCAGGAGCCAGACAATATAAAAAATAACGCCGGCCCCCCAGTGATGCGTATTGACCGGGTGCTCCGGTTCGGTGTAGGAATAATAATTTGTTGATAAGTGAGTAAGATGATGGGTGATCATTTCTCCGTTCTTGATATGCCGTCCCAGATCTGAGCTTGTGAAATTAATTTTGCGGGCAAAAAAAATGGCAACAACCACTAGTATCGATGCCATTAAAAATAAACGAAAATATTTCGCCCTCCATATAGTCATGTCTAACTATTATTTCATTATTAATTTTCCATAACCCACACTGCCCCTTATGCCTTATCTCTCAATCCTTAATTAAATCAGAAAACTCATCGATGTTAATAGTCTTAATTCCCAGCTCTTTAGCCCTTTTTAGTTTTGTTGGGCCCATATTTTCTCCTGCAAGAATAAAGTCAATTTTTGAGCTGACTGATCCGACATTTCGTCCGCCATGCTGTTCAATTAATTTTTTCAATTCGTTTCTGGAATAGCCTGGGAACCCTCCACTAATCACAATTGCTTTGTTTAAAAGCCTGTCAGATATCGGGACAATATCCTCTTTGCCGGCTTTCATTTTTACATCACTTTCTTTGAGACGCTCAATGATAATCCGATTTTTTTCTAATCCAAAAAAAGATATTATGCTTTCTGCAATTTTTTCACCTATTTCATCAACCAGGATCAGTTCATACAAATCAGCCTTCATCAGATTGTCAATATTTTTGTAGTGATAAGCCAATTTTCTGGCTACAGTCTCGCCCACATGCCTGATTCCCAGCGCGTAAAGTACCCTGGCAAAAGGTACTTCTTTTGAAGCTTCTATACCTGTCAGGATATTAGTTACTGTCTTTTCTTTAAAGCTGATTTTTTTATCTTTTTTCTCGTTTGATCCGTCGAATATTTTCTCAAGGCCATATAGTTTATCATAGGTCATGTCATAAAAATCAGCAACATCATGAACCAGGTCATTATCGAATAACATCTCAATTTTTCCTTCACCCAGGCTTTCAATATTCATTGCCTTTCTGCTGATGAAATGTTCCAGCTTCCCTTTGATCTGTGGAGGGCAGTCCATTTCATTCGGGCAATAATGGTTTGCCTCTCCTTCCTTTCTGGTTAGTAATGTATGACATTCCGGGCAGTGGGTGATGAAATGAACAGGTGAAGATGATTCCTGCCTCTTTTGCATGTTAACACTTACAATCTTGGGAATAATCTCACCGCCTTTTTCCACAAATACATTATCACCTATTCTAACATCTAGTTTTTTTAGGATATCAGCATTATGCAGTGAGGCTCTTTTTACCATTGTGCCGGCTAAAAGTATAGGGTTCAGGTTTGCAACAGGGGTGATAGACCCTGTTCTTCCAACCTGGTAATCAATTGACAGCAGCTCTGTTTCTACCCTCTCTGCTTTGAACTTATAGGCAATGGCCCATCGGGGTGATTTTGCTGTATGTCCTAACAGCTCCTGGTGTGCAAATGAATTAACTTTAATCACAACTCCATCAATGTCAAACGGTAGCTGATTTCTCTCTTTATCCCAGTACCCGATAAAGTCAAAGACCTCGTTAATAGTGTTACACTTTGCAATAAAATTTGATATTTTCAGCCCCCACTGTTTGGCCTTTTTCATGGTATCGTAGTGATTACCATATGGCAGGTCGCTACCTAGTATTGTATAAAGAAAGCAATCAAGCGGGCGCTTCGCTACACTCGATGAATCCAGCATCTTCAAACTGCCTGAGGTGGCATTTCGGGGATTTGCAAAAGGTGTATCCCCTGTTTTTTCACGTTCCTTATTCAACTTTTCAAAACCTTCCCTTGGCATAAAGATTTCTCCTCTGGCTTCTAATGAAGCCGGATAATCTCCATACAATTTCAAAGGAATTGAACGAATGGTTTTTACATTGGTAGTTACATCATCCCCACGGAATCCATCTCCGCGCGTAATTGCTTTTTCAAGCAATCCATTAATATATCTCAGCACAATGGCTACCCCATCGAATTTAAGCTCACATACATATTCTACATCCTGACCGATGGTTTTTTTTACTCTTGTATCGAAATCTTGAACTTCCTCTTCGGAATAAGTGTTTCCAAGAGATAGCATTGGGGAGATATGTTTTTCCTGCTTAAATTTTTTGTTGATTTCCCCACCAACTCGTTGAGTTGGTGATTCAGGCAATATTAACTCAGGATTAGCTTGTTCTAAACGGATAAGTTCTTGCAGGAGCATATCAAAATCATAGTCAGATATGACCGGATTTGATATAACATAATAATAGTAATTATGCTGATTGATTTGCTCAGTAAGTTCCTTTATTTTCTTTCTTACCTCTTCTTGGTTCATGCCAAAAGCTGAAAGTGTAGTTAAAGACAAATGGCTGTTTGCATTGTAGATGCTATAAATTACTTGTGTTTAAACGTTATAGCGTATAATAAATATTGTTCAAAGCAAGAGAATTCAGGCACATAACGGGGATTTGTGATGTGTTGAAAATAAGTTTCTCTGCCCATGGAGCAAGCTTGTAGTCTGGTTCGGGTATTTCTGATTCCGTCATAATCATGATCAGATCCGCCATTTGTGTGACTGCATAGTCAAGAACCTGTTCAGCATACTTGGAATGTTTTTCAGCGTTTTTTACAATATAATTGATGTCATATTTATCGAATTCCTCTGTAATGTGCCTGGTAACGATTGTTACTCTGCTTGCAACAGCAGGGTTAGAAACATTTTTTTGATATAAATGAATTGACGAATTAAACGTTTTAGCGAGGTAAACGGCCCATTTTACCTTTTGCCTGTCTTCCATAAAGTCTGTGATTGGGAAAACAATATTTTTATAACCATGTGCAAATGGGCGTTTTTGAACCACAATTACCGGAACCGGCGACTTTAGTACTACTTTCATTGCATAACTTCCAACCAGTTGTTGAAAGCCTGCTTTTCCATGTGTTCCAAGCATTATAAGATTTGCGCCAATTTCAGAAGCTACTTCCGGGATGACGGAAAAAATACTTCCCTCTTTCACTATCGTAATGACTTCGATAGAAAATCGGTTTGTTACTTCTTCAGATAATTCATTGAGCTTTTCATCAATAAAGTTTAAATCCAGTTTTTTCTTTTTCAGATAATTCCTGGTTTCTTTATTAACGACATGAAGCAGACATACTTTATGCTTTAGAAACCCTGCTATTTCAGCACCGTGATTGATGGCATTGTTACAAACCTTAGAAAAATCTGTTGGTATTAGTACGATATTATTGGTTTTGGAATTCATATTTTTAACACTAATTATGTATTAACAAATCTTTAATTTCTTTTATATTTTGTTCTTTTTTCTTTTGTCTGAGTTTTTTGGCTGACCCGGTAAAATATTTGTGATTCTCAAGAAATTCTATTTGTAGTTTATACCAGGTCTTCAGGTTTGTTGCTTTTACATTCAATTCATTCCATTCATATTGTAGCCGATGAGCGATCATAAAAAAATCAACCCTTCCCAGGTAATCAAGATCAGCATCACACAGAATTTTTTCCAGCTCCGTAGTAGCATCTTGGGGAAGACGTGTTGTCATGATCATTTTATTAATAACCTGGATATCTTCAGCAGTGTACCCGAAATCTGGCAAATATTTTGTTGCGAGTCTGGTGGATGCTTCTTCATGGTCATCGTATTGGATCAACATCCCTGAGTCGTGAAAAAGGGCAGCGGTTTTAAGTAAGGTGAAATCCTTTCCATTAACACGTTCCATTTTGCCAAGATTCTCGACACATTGCAAAACATCTTGTGTGTGTTCAATATTATGATATTTCAGCGTCGGGTCAAGTTCCCTTTCCAGCTTGCCAAGGATGAATTCTTTTGCCTTTACAAAATTCATAAAATGACCTCTTTTTTGTGCGTGTAAAGATAGGAATAATTTCAATTCAAACTGGTTTTCTTCGGGAAAGGAGTTGTTTGCTTAATCTGAAGAACATAAAAATTATGACAAGGCAAAAAATAATTGATGCCCCTGACGGTATATTGATGTAGTAAGAGATAATGATACCTGCAGAAGAACCAACAAACCCAATCAGTACTGACAAGACCATTATTTTTTTGTAACTTTTTAAAAATATATTGGCAGTGGTTTGAGGGATCGTAAGTAAAGAAATAATAAGAATAATTCCCATGACCTTGATACTGAATACTATAGTTAAAGCTATTAGAGACATTAGTAAATATTTAATAGTCCGGACAGGAAGGTTTCTTGTTTTGGCATAAGATTCATCAAAAGCAATATAAAGAATGGGTTTAAACAATAAAACGAAAAAAAGTAAAATGCAAAAATTAATGGCCAGCAATAAAATGATATCCGAAAAAGTTACGGTCAGAATATTTCCAAACAAATAGCTCATAAGGTTTGGGGCATATCCAGGAGTGATGAAAATAAAAATGATTCCAACGGCCATACCAAAAGACCAAAGTATTGCAATCATAGAATCCTCACGTATGTCTCCTTTTCTTGAGAAATATTCAATGCCTAACGCAGATAGAACACTAAAAATTGCAGCTCCCATGATTGGGCTGATTCCTGCAAAATATCCTATCCCAATACCTCCAAATGATGCATGCGTTATACCACCGCTTATGAAAACAATCCTTTTGGTAACAATATATGTTCCAATAATCCCACATGCCAAACTTGTAAGTAAAGCTGCCAGAAAAGCATTGGTGAAAAACTGATATTGAAACAGGTCATTAAGAAAGGTCATGATTCATTTTTATGTGTTTTTAAAACAGTATGAGGGACATCACCATGAGCAATGATCTGAACAGGGCAATCATAAGAAACCAGCTGTTCTTGCGTAATAATGTTGGAATCGTGATAATGCAAAGTCTGATTAACACAGGCAATGGATTTAATATACGAAGAAATTGTACCGATATCGTGCGATACGATAATAATTGCCATTTTTTTATTTAAATCCAGTAAGGTGTTATATAAGTCCTGCTCAAATTTATTGTCCACAAACGTATCAGGTTCATCAAGGATCAGGAGTATGGGCTCCGAAATGATTGATCTCCCCAGCAAAACGCGTTGTAACTCACCCCCTGATAAATCGCCGATCATCCTATCCTTAATATGTACAATGTTCATCTTATCGAGTAGGTTATACGCTTTGCTTTTATCCTGTGGGGAAATTCGTTTCAGTAATTGTTTTCCGGAAATAAGACCGGAAAGAAGAACATCCATTACAGAAATGGGGAACTTTTTATCGATCTGAAAAGCCTGAGGCAGATACCCTATATTACGATTACCATTCTTTAAGTTATGGTAATACTTAACATGACCATTAAAAGGCTTTAGTTGCCCAATAATAACACGTAATAATGTTGTTTTTCCTCCGCCGTTTGGGCCAATAATTCCAATGAAATCATTTTTTTTGACAACAAAATTGATATTTTTAAGCACAATTTTGTTATCATATCCTGCATTGATCCCTTTTAGCTCAAATATTTTATCCATGGTGTTACGGATTCATGCTGTTTGCTAATGCCTCAGTCATTTCTCTGATCTGCTGTTCCCATTCATAATCAAGCGGATCTATTCTGGAAACCCTCCCGTTGATCTCTTTAGCAATAGCTTTGGCGTTTTCAATGTCAAACTGCTTCTGTACAAAAATAATACTAATTTTTTCGTTAGTGGCTTCTCTTATCACTTCCTGGATGTAAGCCGGTGGTTGAGATTTACCTTCCTTTTCTATGGCAATCTGTTCAAGGCGATAATCCCTGGCAAAGTATGAAAGAGCCGGATGATAAATCAAGAATTTTCGGGAGGGAATATCTTTGAATTTTTTTTCAATGAACTGATCAAGTGTATCAATTTCTGCAATAAAATTATGATAATTTGTCTTGAATTCTTCTTCCCGGTCAGGATCAGCTTCAATTAAGGCTTCCAGGAAGTTATAAGCCATTTGCCCGGCGTTTTTAACTGACATCCAGGTATGTGGGTCAATGCCTCTCATGTCATGATTATTTTCTCCATGATGTTCATGATCGTATATCAGATCAATATTTTTTGATACATTCTTGATTTTTAGCTGTGGATTAGCTGTGGCAATATTTTCCATCCATGCCTGTTCGAAGCCAAGATAACCTATCTGCAGGTACATTTTGGAACGATGTAGCTGCATGATCATGGCTGGCGAAGGGTCGTATGTGGCAGGACTGGCACCAGGAGGAATCATCACATTAACTTTAAACCGGTTTCCGGCAATCTTCTCAATAAAATATTTTTGAGGTATGATGCTTACCGTGATTATATTCTCCTGAATTTTTGTATTAGGATCTGCTTTAGGATGACATCCTGCAAAAGCTACAATCCAACATATAAGCAGAAAATTTCCGAGTATGATTTTGCTTTTCAATTGTCTGTTTTTATTATTAATTAGATCAAATTCCAGCGGTATTCAAATTCCCAAGGCTTACAGTTATCGTTCTTGTCTGGGTTCGATCTTCATCATTATAGAGGTTTAATGTTACTTGTAAATGAAGATTGTAAATAATCAACTCCGTCTCTTTGGATTGAATTTTTCCAATTTGTAAAATGTCAGAATTAATAATCCCGTACCTTCTTGATGGCTCACTTTCAAATACTTCGTCTTTTAGGATGTCCTTTTGGCAAGTATCATAATGCTTTTTAAACTCATAAATATTGATGATGTCCATCATGTTTATTATCTGCAAATTCTCTAATCCATCAATGTTGCGCATAAACCATGAATGTACATTTTCATCGATCAGACACCGGTTGAGGTTATCCTTGATCAAAATTCTTGCATTATTTATTATTGCCCTCCCAAAATAGTTATTTTCAAAGGAATATATTTTATCGTATGTTATTGCATACCTTAAGTTGATAGGGCCAATAATTTTTCTTAAACGGGGATAAAAATGGAAAGAATTATATATCCGCAGGGTGACTGCAAGATTACTTGCAAAAAGCAGTGCATGCAATGGTGTGTCAAAAATGAGAAACCCTCCATCACCGGTACTTATGAAGTTTTTTTCAATTGATTCAGCAGAGCTTTTTTGAAAAATAAACTGATGGTTTGCCAGACACTGTTTGATGGTAGTTTCAAACAGTGTTTTAAAGACAAACGGGAGCAGGGTTTGTTCATATTTTCCAAATGAACTGTACTGGAATATGTCTATACCCAACACAGATTTATTTCCAATATCATCATATTTAATATATTCTTTTAGCTTTTCCAACAGATCCTTTTCATCCGGAATAACGATCGTCTTATCAAAAACAACCCTTTTGTCATTTTCATTTAGAATATCCTGAATTTTGCTGTTATTCAGTGTTTTGATAGGTTTGCTCATATTTTTTTTATTTAGTGATGATATTAGGTATTCCCTGTAATTTTTGAAATTTGGAGAGAACTGCGTTACCTGCTTTTCAATCCCTGCCTTGAAAGGCGGGGCTATTTATAGCTTTTTACATAAAGTTAATGAATTAATCAGGCTAATTATTTAATGGTAAAGTTACTTATTATGTTTTAATTTTTCCTTAAGGAAATTCCCGGTATAAGAATTATTGTTTTGCGCCAAATCTTCAGGAGTACCCTCAAAAACAACATCACCCCCTTCTTCTCCACCACCCGGCCCCAGATCAATGACCCAATCAGCACATTTAATTACATCCGGATTATGTTCAATAACTATTATGGAATGCCCTTTCCCGATAAGTGCATCAAATGAACGCAGTAATTTTGTAATGTCATGGAAATGCAGGCCTGTTGTGGGTTCGTCAAAAATAAACAACGTTGGAATTCCTGATTGCCCTTTTGACAGAAAAAAGGCTAATTTCACCCGTTGTGCTTCTCCACCGCTGAGCGTACTGGACGATTGTCCAAGTTTTAAATATCCCAGGCCAACGTCCTGTAGGGGTTTCAGCTTGGAAACAATACGACTCTGAATGGTTGATTTAGAAGAGTGTGCTTCGAAAAAATCGATTGCCTGATTAATGGTAAGATCCAGTACATCACTAATGGATTTTTCATAAAATGTAACATTAAGCACTTCATCTTTAAATCGTTGCCCATTACAACTCTCGCATTTCAGATAGATGTCGGCCATAAATTGCATTTCAATCTTAACAACACCCTCTCCTTCGCATTCTTCACAGCGGCCACCTTCAATATTAAAAGAAAAGAACCCGGGTTTATAACCTCTGATTTTTGATAATTGTTGATCTGCAAAGAGTAGGCGGATATCGTCGTATGCTTTTATGTATGTTGCAGGGTTTGAGCGGGATGATCGACCAATGGGATTTTGGTCAACAAGCTCAACTTGCCCGATGCGATCATAGTCTCCCTCCAGCTTATCGTACTTGCCTGTTTTCTGTCCGTAGCCCCCATAAATTTTTTTCAGTGCTGAGAAAAGAATTTTTTTTACAAGGGTTGTTTTTCCTGATCCACTTACCCCGGTGATAGCGGTAAGGTTATTTAGTGGGAATTTTACATCAATGCTTTTAAGATTATTTTCCCTGGCTCCAATAATACTGATAAATTCTTTCCACGGTCTCCGTTTTACAGGCAATTCAATCTCAAGCTCCCGGTTCATGTATTTTGATGTTAGACAGGTATTGGATTTTTTCAGTTCACTGAAGGTTCCCTGAAACATGAGTTCGCCACCCTGGCTTCCGGCATAAGGTCCAATATCGATGATCTGATCAGCAGCTTTTATTATATCTTCATCATGTTCAACAACAATTACTGTGTTTCCCAGATCACGTAGTTGAAAAAGTATTTTTATTAACCGATGCGTGTCACGTGGATGCAATCCAATGCTTGGCTCATCAAGGATATACATTGAGCCTACCAGACTGCTCCCGAGAGAGGTGGCCAGGTTAATACGCTGAGACTCACCACCCGACAAGGATGAAGAAAGTCTGTTTAGCGTCAAATAGCCTAAACCGACATCTTCGAGAAATTGCAAACGGTTGGCGATCTCAGTAAGCAACCTTGAGGCGATTTTCCGGTCTGTTGCACTCAGGCGTACGTCTTTAAAAAATTGCAACGATTTTCGGATTGGCATTAATACTATTTCAGATATCGATTTGCCTGCAATTTTTACATAGTTTGCATCTTTTCGTAGCCGTGTGCCTTTACAGTCCGGACATTGAGTTTTGCCCCTATAACGGCTTAGCATCACGCGATATTGAATTTTATAGGTCCTTTCCTCAACATAATTGAAAAATTCATCTAAACCTGCAAAATGCTCATTGCCTTTCCATAATAGTTTTTTTTGTTCACTGTCTAACTGATAGTAAGGTTTGTGGATTGGAAAGTTGAACTTATAAGCATTCGAGATAAGTATTTTTTTCCATTCGCTCATTTTATCGCCTTTCCAGCATACTATAGCATCCTCAAATATCGACAGGCTTTTATTTGGTATAACAAGGTCATCATCAATACCAATAATACTGCCGAACCCCTCACATTTCTTGCAGGCTCCGTAAGGATTATTGAAACTAAACAAGTTTACGCTGGGCTCTTCAAATTCAATACCATCCATTTCAAAATGACTCGAGAATTTTTTACGAAAGGATTCATGGTTTACGGTTGCCTCAATAATACAGGTTCCCCCACCTTCGTAAAATGCCAGCTCGGTAGAATCAGCCACTCTCGACGATAAATCTTCGTCTTCATGTTTAACTACCAATCGATCAATCACCAGGAAAAAGTCATCAGGTTCAGAAACCGGTTGTTCCGATTGCAGTAAATCGTCTATCTTTTTTACTGAGCCCTTATAATAAATTCTACTAAAACCTTGTTGCCGAAGTATTAATAAATGTTCATTTATGGTACGCCCTGAATTGATTTTAATTGGGCAATAGATCAAAACCCTGGTATAATCATTAAATGTCATAATATGATCAACTACCTGACTAACCGTATGACGTTTCACTTCCTGGTGAGAAACCGGGGAGATAGTTTTTCCAATCCTGGCAAAAAGTAGCTTCAGGTATTCATAAACCTCTGTAGATGTGCCAACGGTAGATCTTGGATTCCGGCTGTTTACTTTCTGTTCAATTGCAATTGCCGGGGCAATACCTTTAATATAATCTACCTCGGGTTTACTCATTCGCCCGAGAAACTGGCGGGCATAAGAGCTGAGGCTTTCTACATAACGTCTCTGACCGTCAGCATATAATGTGTCAAAAGCCAGAGAAGATTTACCTGAACCTGAAAGCCCCGTTATTACAATCAGTTTATTGCGGGGAAGAGCAACTGATAAATTTTTTAGGTTATGAACCCTGGCCCCCTTTATTATTATAAACTCGTGAGGATCAATATGTTCAAAGTTTTTTTCCATGATGGACTGCCTTAATTCCGGGCAAAATTATAAATTATATTTGCAAAGAAGGATTCTTTGACATATATTTGCATCAGTTTCTTAAAATAACAAGAAGCAATAAAACAATTCAATAACCGTTAGTCAATATTAGTTCTTTATATTGACAAAATTAAAGGAGGACTGATTATCGAATAAAATTTACCTTTTTTTATTTAAATACTAACATAAAAAAGGGGGGCATATGAAAGCCGGTTTAGTTAGCGACAAGCAGCTGATCAAGGAATATTTATCTGGTAATCAGATTTCAATCGAAAAACTTATTTCCCGTCACAAAAGCAGAGTTTATGCCTATATCCTTATGATTGTTAAGGGTACTGATCTTGCTGACGATATTTTTCAGGATACTTTCATTAAAGTGATCAATACACTGAATTCCGGATCCTATAAGGAAGAAGGTAAATTTATCCAATGGGTAATGCGGATTGCTCATAATCTTATCATTGATTATTTTAGGAAGTCAAAGCGTATACCTGTTATTGACAACAATCATAAGGAATACGATATTTTTGATACTATCCGGTTCACTGATGCCTCTGTTGAAGATCAAATGATAACAGATCAGATTCATGAAGATGTCCGTAATCTAATTGAATATTTACCTGTGGAGCAAAAAGAAGTACTTGTTATGCGTCATTACGCTGATATGAGCTTTAAGGATATTGCCGAGCAAACCGAAGTAAGCATTAACACCGCACTGGGAAGAATGCGTTATGCCTTGATTAACTTAAGAAAACTGATTAAGGAGAAAAACGTAATCCTTAACGCCTGAAAAAAGCGTTTTATGCATATCACGTAATTTATCCTGAATTATGAAAAGGGCTGCGTTACTTGCTTTTTAATCCCCGCCTTGAAAGGCGGGGCTATTTATAGCTCTTATTGTCGTAAGTTAATCCCACCTTAAAGTTAGAAATTTTAAAAATTTTTTGAATCCGTAAAATAATACGTTATTATTCTGCGTTAAAGCTTGTGAAATAAATTATTAATTTACAGGCTATTTATGATGAAATCCTTTACTCTTGAAGATTTATTGACTCACTCCTTTGAAGAAATTGAAGCCGAAGGGCGTCTATATGGCTTGCTGGCCAGTGTAAAAGGAGTTTCACCTGGAAAACAGGCGATCAAAACCATCATCAGTTACTCAAAAGTTCTAAAAATATTTGAATCCAGATTTCTGGGTAATATCAATATAATCATGAACTAATAATTTTGGTTTTATTGTGAGCCGTTTCTAAATATTAGGAGCGGCTTTTTTTATCTTATAACTTATATCTTTTTACTTTTGTCTTTTATCTTGATTACTATGATAAGCAAAAAGGAAAGGTTTAAACTTGTAACAGAATACTTCCTCAAACATCGCTCTGTTGCTGAAACAGAATTACAGTATGCTGATCCATATGAGTTGATTGTTGCAGTTATGCTCTCTGCACAATGTACCGATAAACGGGTTAATATTATTACTCCTGCTTTCTTTAAGCAATTTCCATCTGTTGAATCATTGGCCTCAGCAGAGGAAAAGGATGTTCTGGAGCTTGTAAAAAGTTGCTCCTACCCAAATAGCAAAACACGTCATTTGATTAAAATGGCCAGGATGCTTATTGGAAAATTTAACGGAACGATGCCTTCCGACATTGAGCAGCTTCAAGAATTGCCGGGCGTTGGAAGAAAAACAGCCAATGTGATTGCTGCTGTTATTTTCAATAAACCGGCCATGCCTGTTGATACACACGTTTTCCGGGTTTCTGCCAGAATCGGATTAACTAGTAATTCGAAAACCCCGTTAGAGACCGAAAAACAATTGATAAAATATTTTCCTGACCATTTAATCCCGATTGCACACCATTGGCTCATTTTGCATGGAAGGTATGTTTGCCAGGCCAGAAAACCAAAATGTGACGAATGTGGATTGATTGATTTTTGTAGATATTATGAAAAACTAAAAGGAGAAAAGAAAAAAATAAGGATTAAAAGGTTGAAAGTGTTGAAATGAAAAATGGATGGTATCATTTATTTAGAAGGCTGAAATAAAAATGGCCCGAATTTCAATTCGACCTTAAAAAAGTATTAATTTTAACCCGGAGATTTTATTTATTTTTAAAAAACAGGGTAACATTTTGGGGTTTTTCGAATTAACAGGAAAGAAACACAATTATTTTGTTGCAAATAAAAATTTGATATTATGACGGAAGAAAATAAAGAATTAAAGCAAAAAGAGAAGGCTCTTCAGCTTGTTATTGATAAGATGGAAAAGGAGTATGGCAAGGGAACAATAATGAAAATGGGCGATTCAGCGGTAACAGACATTGATGTCATATCATCCGGGTCAATATCCCTGGATGTTGCGCTTGGCATCGGAGGGATACCTCGTGGCAGGGTGACAGAGATTTATGGACCTGAATCTTCTGGTAAAACAACATTGGCTGTTCATGCCATTGCTGAGGCACAGAAAGCAGGTGGTATTGCTGCTTTTATTGATGCTGAACATGCCTTCGACAGGTTCTATGCTGAGAAGCTTGGTGTTGATGTTAAAAATCTCCTGATCTCTCAACCTGATAATGGCGAGCAAGCTCTTGAGATTACCGAAAACCTTATTCGTAGCGGTGCAATAGATATTATTGTGATCGACTCTGTTGCAGCCCTGACACCGAGAAGCGAAATAGAAGGCGAAATGGGTGATTCTAAAATGGGTTTACAGGCTCGTCTTATGTCTCAGGCGCTCAGAAAACTAACATCTACCATAAGTAAGACAAATACAAGTTGTGTTTTTATTAATCAACTTCGTGAAAAAATAGGTGTAATGTTTGGAAACCCTGAAACAACAACAGGTGGAAATGCTTTGAAGTTTTATTCTACGGTACGGTTGGATATTCGACGGATTGGCCAGATAAAAGATGGCGATAAAATAGTAGGAAACAGGTCTAGAGTTAAAGTGGTAAAAAATAAACTTGCTCCACCTTTTAGGGTGGCAGAGTTTGATTTGATTTATGGGGCCGGCATTTCAAAAACCGGTGAAATAATTGACCTGAGTGTTGAGCATAATATTATTAAGAAAAGTGGTTCCTGGTTTAGCTATGGTGATACGAAACTGGGGCAGGGGAGAGATAGTGTGAAAAAATTGCTGGTTGACAATCCGGAACTATCTGAAGAACTTGAAGAAAAAGTACGTGAGGCGCTGAGTCAGGGATCATAGAATGATAAAATCAGCCATCTTTTTTTTCTTTTTCCTGCTCACCCTTGTTGCCTGTAACCCTAAGGCAGGTGATAAGAATCTGCAAGAGGTCGTAAATATTGATAGCCAGCCTGGGAAGATTTATTCCATCAATAAACAAATATTCCAGGACTCAACAAATGCAGATCTGTTTAATGACAGAGCCAGGTATTATGTAGAAATAGAAGATTACAATTCTGCTCTGGCCGATATTAACAGGGCACTTTCTCTTGAAGCAACAAATCCTACCTTTTTCCTTACCCTTTCAGATATTTACATGCTGATGCGTGAAACAGATAAGGCGAAAGAATCCCTTTTTAAAGCAATTGAACTAGAAGAAATGAACCCTGAGCCTTTTGTTAAGCTGGGAAGTATCCATCTGATTTTAACGGATTATGCTGTTGCTATTGATTTTTTGGATCAGGCTATTTTTCTTGACAGGGTGAACCCACAGGCATTTTTCTTGAAGGGATTTGCTTACCTTGAAACGGGTGACACATCACGCGCTATTGAAAATTTTCAGGTAGCAGTCCAACAAGATCAGGAATTTCTTGATGCGTTTATTCAGCTTGGTGCTTTGTACGCCGGCAAAAATAATCCGATAGCACTAGACTACTACAAAAATGCCCTGGATTTGCAGCCGGAGGATGTCGATCTTTTATACGCAATGGGTATGGCTTATCAGCATTATAATGAGGAAGTTAAAGCAGCTGAAAAGTATAGTGAAATCCTTCGGCTTGATTCCGGCTTTTTCAAAGCACATTATAACCTTGGTTATTTATATCTCATCTACTATGAGGATTTTGCTTCTGCAATAGGTCATTTTAGTAAGACATTGGAGCTGAAACCTGATTACCTGGAGGCCTGGTATAACCGGGGATTGTGTTTTGAGATACTGGAAAAGACCGATAGTGCCCGATACGACTATAAAAAAGCGTTGGATATTCAACCAAATTATCCCAAAGCTATTGAAGGCCTCAATAGGCTTGATTGATTCGTTACTTTGCTATTCCACTATCTTCCATCAGATCTTTTAACTGACAGGAAGAACAATCTGAAGCACATCCTTCACATGGAGATTCATCCCTGAATAGTCTTCTGTAGATTTTAAATATAGCATAGACTGCTGCTACTGCTACTGTAATTATTGTGAGAATAAGCTGTGTCATGAGTCATCTGTTTTTTTAACTAAGTAAACTACCGATCTGGAAAATTGAGAATGAAATGATCCAGGCAACAGCAGTGGTATAAATAATGGAAAAGGCACCCCATTTCCAGCTTCCCGACTCTTTGGAAATTGTAACTATTGTCCCAATACAAGGGAAAAAGAGTAAAACAAATGTCATAAATGAAAAAGCAACAAGAGGGGTGAATACCTTCATTCCTTTTTTTCGACCACTGTTGTAGGTTTGTGCTTTAAGTTTCTGAGTAAGCGAATTGCTTTGTGTTTTTTTACTCACATCTTCATCCATGTAAAGAACCCCCATAGTGCTAACAACTATCTCTTTGGCAGCAACGCCGGAAAGAATGCTGATGCTCATTTTCCAATCAAATCCCAGGGGTTGCATAACTGGCTTTATTAGATGGCCGAGACGTCCGATGTATGATCTTTCCTGCTGCTCAACTTTTTGCCTTAGGTTAATCGTCTGAATATCATGTTCTTTTGTTAGAGCAATCGAATCTATTGCGGAAGGATTTAAATAGGTAGTTTCGCTCAAAAGGTTGTCGTATTTCGCTATTATTTGTTTCTTTTCCTGCTCATAATTTCTCGAGTAATCAATGTTGACCGGGAAATACCCTAATGCCCATACCAATATTGTTGCCACCAAAATAATTCCACCTATCTTTTTAAGATACTGTACGCCTTTTCCCCACATGTGAATTATAGTGGAGCGTAAGGTTGGGATCCGGTATGGAGGTAATTCCATAACAAAGGGGATTTGCGTTGAACGAAATATTGTCTTTTTTAATAGTATGGCTGTCAAAACCGCAATGGTAATTCCAATAATGTAAATCAGGAATAAAACCGAACCGGCATGATCAGGGAAAAATGCACCAATAAGTAGTAAATATACCGGGAGCCGTGCACTACATGATATAAAAGGATTGATCAACATGGTTATCATCCTGTCATTGCGATTTTCTAAAGTCCGCGTAGCCATAATAGCAGGTACGTTACATCCAAAGCCCATAATCAATGGAATAAATGATTTGCCATGAAGGCCTATCTTATGCATAACTTTATCCATGATAAATACAGCTCGTGCCATGTAGCCGGTATCTTCCATCAGGGAAATAAAGAAAAACAGGATCAAAATGTTGGGAAGGTAAACGATTACACCCCCAATACCACTAATGATACCATCGATTAACAGGTCTTTGAGTACCCCTGCAGGCATGAGAAGTGATAAATATGTTGAAAGAGCATTTACTCCGGATTCTATCCAATGCATTGGATAAGCACCCAGGCGGAAGGTAGCTCCAAACATGATCCATAAGAAAATAATAAAGATCGGGAATCCCCAGATCTTATGTGTAAAAAATATGTCGATGATATCACTGCGACGCCGCCTTTCTGACGTGCCTGGTTTGACCGTTTCTTTCAATGCGCCACTGATAAAACCATACTTGGCATCGGTGATAATGCTCTCACTGTTGTCGTTATAAACCTTTTCTATTCGCTTGATCTCATCATCAGCGGTTCGAAAGATAGCACTCTTGTTGATGCATCGTTCGCACTGTTCACTGGTGTTTTTATCTCTTTCAATAAGTTTTATGGCAAGAAAACGCGGTGCAACTACATTTGTCAGCCTGTAATTTCCATCTACTTTAATAACTTCCTGTAATCGTTTGATTGAGTCTTCAATGGTCTTGCCATAGTTAATATGAATATGCCTTACTGTCTCATCCCGGTCTTCATAAACATCGATGATTTTGTCAAACAATTCCTTTATTCCTTTTCTTTTTGAGCTTATTGTTGGGACAATAGGAACTCCAATCATTTTACCCAGGGAATGGTAATCGAGCCTGTCACCTTTTCTTAAAAGTTCATCATACATATTTAAGGCAATCACCACTTTAATATCCATGTCAATTAACTGGGTGGTTAGGTATAGGTTTCGCTCCAGATTGGAAGCATCAATAATGTTGACAACAACATCGGGAACCTTTTCCAGGATATACTCCCTAACGTATAACTCTTCAGGTGTGTAGCAGGTGATAGAGTAAGTCCCCGGCAGGTCAATAATATTAAATATATACCCATTATGGTTAAAATGAGCTTTTTTTGCATCAACAGTCACACCCGTATAGTTTCCAACCCGTTCATGCGAACCTGATGCATAATTAAATAAAGTGGTCTTTCCGGAGTTAGGATTTCCAATAAGAGCAATATTGATCTCTTTTCGTTTTGGGATATTTGTAGTTTTAAGGATGTTTTCATCAATGACGCCATTGAATTCTTTTATGTTCAGGTTTTTAAGTTCTTGATGAGTAACAACCTCAATTAGTTGGGCTTCATGTCTTCGGAGAGATACATTGTATCCCATTATATTATACTCTATTGGATCCCGTAAAGGTGCTTTTCTGATTACGGTAACTTTTTTGCCAACCACAAAGCCCATTTCCATAATGCGCTTACGAAACGCTCCACGTCCCCTTACCTTGGTAATATAACCGCTCTCTCCCTGGCTAAGTTCACGTAATGTCATGAAAGGTAAATTAATTTAGATTAAATTAAAATTACTGCAAAGATACCGTAATAATTTTAAATTAAAAGTTTCAGGAAAAAAGTTTAGATTGAAATTCAGAGAAAGCAAAACTTCCTGATTTTTCATTTCGGATCGAGTTTTGGCATTACGAGGCAACAGGAAGGAATATGTAGAGATCCGGGATCTTTTTAGATATTCCCGGAGTGAAACAATAGTTGATGTAACCTGCTGTGGGCTTGCACCAAACGGATACCCCAATGATCACTAAATAAGACTCTTATCTCTCGAGCCGCATTTTCCTGTGCTGCCAGTGTATTTCGCTGGTACAGTAATACAAAATCTTTCATGTCCTGGTAAACATCAGCAAAACTATCAGCAAGACTGGCCTTTTGTGGATCCTGTGCAGTTTCATCGTCAATATCAATGATCCAGTACTCATCATCTTTTCCAAACTTGGCTTTTAATTCATTATAAATATTACCCCATTGTTCTTCAGTAACATAACGTTCGTTAGCTTCAGGATTGGAAACCAGAACTGGCGGTAGTAATGCACCTTTGATGTACATGAGAGGAGATATCTTTTGTAGAAAAGCCACAATATCTTTTTTTGAGTAAGTTGAAGCTTTTTCAAGAAACAGACAATATTCATTGGCCACTGTCAGCATCTCAATAACATTCTTTGACCTGAAACTGTTTTCATCTAAGATTTTTCCCATAATAGCTGTTATAGTCCCAGTGATTCAATTATTTTGATAATTTGATGATCAAGGAGGGCGTTTTTATTTTCAAAATCTTCTTTTCTCTTCAATTCACCTTTTACAGAGAAATAAAATTTAATTTTGGGTTCAGTTCCCGATGGCCTGACAGTTATCTTACTACCATCTTCCAGGTAAAACTGTATTACATTTGACTTTGGCAATTCAATTGGTTTTTCCGATTCTTCCTTTAGATTTTTTTCTTTTTGTAGCAGGAAGTCTTTAATCCGGATTACTGGTGAATTGTTAATTAGCAGCAATGGATTGTAACGATAACCTTCCATCATACGTTGAATTTCTTCAGCACCGCTTTTCCCTTTTTTTACTACAGAAATGAGGCTTTCTTTGTAAAAGCCATATTTAAGATAAATTTCTATGAGTAATGTATACAAAGATTTCCCCTGGTCTTTAGCCCATGCAGCAATTTCTGCAACCATACAACAGGAAATAACTGCATCCTTATCTCTTACAAAGTCATCAACCAGATATCCATAACTCTCTTCACCTCCGCCAATGAATGTTTTTTCACCTTCCAGCTTGTTAATGAGGTCGGCTATATATTTAAACCCTGTCAGAACATCAAATATTTCTACCTGATAAGAAAGAGCAATCTCTTTTAATAGTTCAGATGTTACGATCGTTTTTACAATAAATTCATTTCCTCTGAATTTTTTGCTATTTTTCCATTTGGTAAGCAGATAATATATTAACAAGGCTGCTGTTTGATTCCCATTTAGGAGAACGAATTTATTATGAAGATCTCTCACAGCAATTCCTACCCTGTCAGCATCGGGATCCGTGGCCATAACCAATTCAGCATCAACTTCCCCGGCTTTTTTGATGGCCATTTCCAGGGCAGCAGGCTCTTCCGGGTTTGGTGATTTCACTGTTGGAAAATCACCACTAACAATGTTTTGCTCAGGAACATTGAAAATATTAGTAAAACCAAATGACTTCAACGCTTGAGGAATTAGCAGAACGCCTGTTCCGTGTATTGGCGTATAAACAATTCTTAAATCGTTTTGCTTTGCAATAATATCCGGTGAGAGAGATAGTCCCTGTACTTTTTTAAGGTATTCGTTATCGATTTTTTTTCCAACCTGCTCGATCAACTCATCATTCCTGTCAAATTTTACTTCGTCAACCGATTGAATATTCCGGACTTCCCTAATTACATTTTTATCGTGTGGTTCGATCAGTTGTGCCCCATCTTCCCAGTATACTTTGTAACCATTATATTCTTTTGGGTTATGGGATGCGGTAATTACAATTCCTGTTTGGCAGTTTAAATACCTGATTGCGAATGAAAGTTCCGGTGTGGGCCTCAATTCATCAAAAAGAAATACTTTAATGCCATTTGCAGAAAGAACATTTGCCGAAACCTGAGCGAAAAACGTGCTGTTGTTTCTGTTGTCATAAGCAATAGCTGCTTTGATCTGGTTTTTTCCTGCAAATTCTTTTTTAAGATAATTGGCCAGGCCCTGGGTTGCCATCCCAACAGTGTATTTATTCATCCTGTTTGTACCAACACCCATGATACCCCTTAGCCCTCCTGTTCCAAATTCCAGATCTTTGTAAAAGGCATCAATAAGTGATGCAGGATCTTTTTCAATTAAATGCGCTACCTGTTCTTTTGTTTCTTTATCATAATTCC
>JAGLWB010000238.1 GCA_023133655.1 Bacteroidales bacterium | reverse complement strand
CACCAAGAAGTCACAAAGGAGCACAAAGGCTTTTGAAACACCCTCAATGATAGCTCTTTTAATAAAGTTTATGAATTAATAAGGTTAGAATAAGCCTCATCCTTAAAAAAATTTACACAAATGAAAAACGACAACACATTCTTTAATATTAATACATGGTTCATTCTGATTATCCTGTTTATTGTAAGTAGCCTGTTTGCCGGTTGCAACAGATCAAGAAAAGATGTTGCCCCAAAAAACAGCTCAATTCAGGGTGAATTGATTATTTTTCATGCCGGCAGCTTATCGGTTCCGTTTAAACAAATCGCCGCCGCTTTTAAAGAATCTTATCCGGGAGTGGATGTTTATTTAGAAGCTGCAGGAAGTGTAGCCTGTGCCCGAAAAATTACTGATCTTAACCGCCCATGCGATATTATGGCTTCAGCCGACTATCAGGTAATTGATAAGTTCCTGATTCCCGACTATGCTGCATGGAACATCAAGTTTGCAGGAAATGAGATGGTGATTGCATATTTCGAAAACTCAACATTTTCAGAAGAGATTAACGCGCTGAACTGGTATGATATTTTACGAAGAGATGATGCAATAATTGGCCGGTCAGATCCAAACCAGGATCCATGTGGTTATCGCGCTGTTCTCACAATGAAGCTTGCAGAAAAAATGTATCAGATTCCCGGTTTAGCCAGGCAGCTTCAGGATAAAAACAGAAACTATATACGTCCTAAAGAGGTGGACCTTATCGCATTGCTCGAAACAAACGCCATCGATTATATGTTTATCTATCGTTCCGTAGCCAAACAACACGGGCTGAAATATATTTTACTGCCGGATGAGATTAATCTTGGAAACCCTGATTTCAAAGACGACTACTCAACTGTTTCTGTTGAGATCAATGGTAAAACACCACAATCGAAGGTAACAATGAATGGTGAACCAATGATTTACGGAGTTACGATTCTTAATGAAGCCCCTAACAAGAAAATTGCCACGCTTTATTTGGAATTTCTTCTGACCGAAGATAAGGGGTTGGACTTATTGGAAGAAGCAGGGCAACCACCACTTCCTCAGATTATCAGTAACAACTATTCCCATATTCCTAAATCATTACAAAAATTCGTATCACACAAATAAACAATGATGAAGTCATTATTTCTTACAGCAAACAAGCTTAATCCGTAACATGAAAGATCGAAGCTGGATTAATCTTACATTCATTTTTCTCGGTGGGCTGGTACTGCTCTTTATTATTGCGCCACTAGCCGGGATGTTTCTTAAAACATCTTCCGGCGATTTTTTAGATACTGCCAAGGATATGGAAGTAATAAGAAGTATTTGGCTAACATTGTGGACGTCGATGATGGCAACCCTGTTCTTTGCTGTTGCAGCAATACCATTATCCTATTTATTGGCCAGGAAAGAGTTCCGGTTTAAAAAACTCCTACTGGGAATTATTGACATCCCGATTGTTATTCCGCACTCCGCCGCAGGTATAGCTATTCTTGGATTTATCTCGAGAGACACTCTTTTAGGGAAAACTGCTTCAATGGTAGGCATTGATTTTGTTGGCCATCCTGCAGGCATAGCCATGGCCATGGCTTTTGTCAGTGTTCCATTTCTGATCAATGCCGCACGCGATGGATTTGCAAGTGTCCCGATCCGGCTCGAACAGGCAGCTTTGAACCTGGGTGCATCCCCGGCACGGGTTTTCTTTACGATTTCCCTTCCACTGGCTTGGCGGAATATTATTTCCGGGCTGATCATGATGTTCGCGAGAGGAATGAGCGAGTTCGGAGCTGTAATCATAGTTGCCTACCATCCTATGATCACCCCTGTTTTGATTTATGACCGGTTTGGCGCCTTTGGTTTAAAATATGCACGGCCTGTTGCTGCCATCTTTATCATTATTTCTTTAACATTTTTCATCACATTTCGTCTTCTCGCTAACAACAAAAAAAATGCTTAAGCTAAATAATATTTGTAAAAACCTTGGTGAGTTTAATCTCAGCAACCTTAACCTGAAGGTAAAAAAAGGTGAGTATTTCATGATCCTTGGCAAATCCGGAGCAGGCAAATCATTGTTTTTGGAACTCATCACTGGTATGCAAAACCCCGATAAAGGGGAAATCATCCTTGACGGAATAAATATCACTCATAAAAAAATTCAAAAACGACAGGTGGGGATGGTTTTTCAGGACTACGCCATATTTCCGCATTTAAGTGTATACA
>JAGLWB010000237.1 GCA_023133655.1 Bacteroidales bacterium | reverse complement strand
TTGCAGTGAAAATCACAAAAAGCAAGCTAAGTGATGTTTATGCTCTTTCCGGGGGGCTTGTAGTAATGGTTGTTGAGAATACCCTGCAGGGAATTATACTGGCTTATTACAAGTCGCTGGTTGAGAATGAAAAATTGAGAGTCATGGAAGAATTATTACAATTATCCAGCGACAGGTACACGTATGAAAAGATAAGAAAAGAGTTTGGAACTGCGGTTACCTTCGATTTGCTTCAAGCCGAAAATGCCTATTTGAGCGACTCTGCCAACTATCTTCTTCAGCAGATGAATCAGAGCAATGCGTTGCGCGACCTTAATCTCCTGATGGGTGTTGATGTTGAAGAGATGTATACCCTGACAGAAGAATTTACAGTTGAACGGAAAAACTTCGTCTATGAAAAGCTTGCTCAGAAAATGCTGGCTAACAACAGAACATTACTCAATCAGTACATCAACCAGTCGCTTCTTGAAGATGATACACGCTTAAAAAGAAGCGGACAATATCCTTCCGTTAACATGAATACCGGGTATAATTACTTCAATGGCCGATATGATTATCAGGAGGTCGGAGTCTCTTCATTAGCCTCTTACGACTTTTATGTTAATTTTTCGCTCAATTTCAACCTTTACAATGGACGGAATGTTAAAAGGGCCATACAAAATGCCATAATCACTGAAGAAAAAGGTGAGATTGAGATTGAAGAGATAAAGAACACCTTATCAAATCAGTTGGCTTATGCTCTTGATTTTTACGATGTCAGAAAACAACTGCTTGACGTGGCTCAGATTGGTGTAGAAAGCGCTACATTAAACCTGCAGATCGCCACTGAAAAGTTCAGGGCCGGTACTATAAATTCCTTTAACTTCAGAGATGTTCAGCTAATCTTTCTAAACGCTTCATTAGCCGAGCTTGAAGTTACTTACAATCTGATTGCCAGCGAAACAGAGCTGATGAGGCTTACCGGGGGGATTATTTCGGAAGATTAGGCTGCTTGAACCAGAGGTCTTTGCTCGTCCGCCTTCCAGCAGAAAATAATCAAATAAACCAAATAAATCAATTGTCCTGAAGGCAACGCACCGAGAAACCGCCCGTCTTACCGTAGTCGTACCGGTCCACTTTGTCGTCGACGTAGCCCAGGTTCCGGTACCAGGCGCTCGAACTACTGTACTCCGCTGACGACCAGAAGAGGGCGCCGTAGCCCAAACTGTAGAAAAGCCGCCATCGTCGTCCCGGTAGCCGCCCGGAAGAGCTGTAAACCCAAAAGAATCATCTCCATTTCCATTATCATACCACCCTGTTGTCGATTTTAAGTGGTAACCCGCATTCAGGCCTCTCCATCCGTTGCCATCCCATTCCACGTCAGGATAGCCATACTGGCTATCTACCGTTCCTTCTAATTGTTTCCATTCCTCGTCTGTGGGCAAATGCCAACCAAGCGGACAAATACCTTGTACACCCGGTGTTGTTACATATTGCATCATCTCATCCCATTGGTACAGGCCACCATAAATGTCGCAACTTGATTCCAGGTCATTATAACAGTACTTCTCAAGGGTTGAATTATTGGTTTGATCATTAACGCCATCTATTCGCGTACCTACATTCAGGTTTTCGGCCATCCAGCATTGGGTGCCAATAGATACAATAGAATAGGTTTGTCCTTCATATAATATACTTGTCTCTCCATTACAGGCATCAGTAGAGATATCAATATCCATTACTTTGGAAATATCTCCAATGTCAACACCTCCGATTTTAGAAATGTTTGAGACATCAATTCCATTAACTTTCTCAACTTCCTGGCCGAAGGAGAACAAAACGATAAAAGAGAGGGCGATGGTAAGGGCTTTTTTCATGGGGTGGATTTTTAAAAATTTCGGCTAAATATATGAATATTTTTTGAAATATCAAAGTCTTTCGATTGTCGATTCCAGGAATGAGATAATGAGGTAATGTCAAAGCATTGTAGCATTAAATCATTCTATCATTGTAGCATTAAATCATTGTAGCATTATAGCATTATAGCATTATAGCATTGTAGCATTACAGCATTACAGCATTACAGCATTATAGCATTACAGCATTATAGCATTACAGCATTGTAGCATTATCGCATTGTAGCATTGTAGCATTAACACATTGTAGCATTAAATCATTGTATCAGTACAAATCAAGAGGATTTATGTCAAGAAACTCCTGCCAGGGCAATCCCTTATCTCCAATCAGAAGTATTTTATACGGACTAAATTTTTTCTGAAAAGCCTGCATCCCGGTTAATTTGCCTGTTCTTCCGCTCTTGATCTCAAGGCCAATCACCTTGCCCGCATGCTCAAGAACAAAATCAACCTCATCATTCCGGTGGCGCCAATAATATACTTGCAAATCTTCTGACCTGGAATAATTAATTAGATGCGCACCAATAGCCGATTCAACCATTCTTCCCCATTGTTCGGGATGGCTTAATATCTCATTGAAACCGGAAGGCAGCAAAGCACTGATAAGGGCGGTGTTGTAAACCTGGAATTTGGGACTGGATGCTCTTTGCCTGACTTTTTCGATATAATATTTACCCAATCCTGCCAGCAAGCCGGCAGTGTCAAGCAATGACAGATAATGTGCAATTGTTGTGGTATTTCCTGCATCCTGCAGCTGCCCGGTCAATTTTGAATAGGAGAGGATTTGCCCGGAATATATCGTACCAACTTCAAACAACTGTTTGAGCAGTGCAGGTTTATCAATTCTGGTGAGTAACAAAATGTCTTTGGATATCGACGGTTCGATCAATGCATCTTTTACATAATTTTTCCATCGTTTTTCATCATTAATAAGATAAGCAGCTCCTGGATAGCCTCCATACCAGATATACTGCTGCGGAGTAAATCCAAATGCATTGCTCATCTCATTCAATGACCAGTGTCCCATGTAAATGGTTTCAAATCTTCCGGCAAGTGATTCTGTAAGCCCTTGTTGCATCAATAACCGGCTTGACCCCAGCAATACTACTTTCAGGTTGATGTTGCTGATGGAATCCTGGTCCCATTCAGCTTTTACAACCTCGCTCCAGTTTTTTATCTTCTGTATCTCATCAATTACCAGCAGTGCTTCATTGGCACCTGAAGTCTTTAATTTTATCCTTGCATTTTCCCATTGTTGTTCTATCCATGCGCTGTTTATGGAACCAACAGCATCGGCAGATACATAATGATAAGGAAATTTATGATCTTCCAGAATCTGTTGTACCAATGTGGTTTTACCA
The DNA here is from genome assembly GCA_023133655.1 of Bacteroidales bacterium. Lineage (GTDB taxonomy): Bacteria > Bacteroidota > Bacteroidia > Bacteroidales > JAGONC01 > JAGLWB01. The sequence goes on along the minus strand of JAGLWB010000237.1, from coordinate 25,010 downwards.
ACCTGCCGTGGACCCATAATCACCTGGATGAATTTTCTCTCTTCTTTTATCCGTGATACAATATTCTGATAATGAGGCCTTTGGAACATTTTTTACAATTTACTCAATATTCTGAGTAAAATTACTCAATACTTTGATTAAAAACAAATTTTTGTTTAGGCTTTGGTTTTTTGAAAGGAGAGGGTCACGTTTTAGGGGTTTTGGGATTAATGAGGGAATGAGGTAATGCGATAATGAGATAATGAGGTAATGCGATAATGCGATAATGAGATAATGATTTAATGCGATAATGATTTAATGATGTAATGAAAATATGGGTATGACTGAGAAAGAGATGTTTATTGAGATGATGAAAAAAAGAACTAAGAAATTTGCTGTAGATGTAATTCGATTTTGCGAATCATTAAAAACCAGTAAGGCATCATCTGTTATTACATACCAACTTGTTAAATCAGCAACATCAACGGGAGCAAATTATCGGGCAGCATGCAAAGCAAGATCTAAAAAAGAATTTTTCAGTAAAATATGCATTGTGGTAGAAGAAGCTGATGAATCAGAATATTGGCTGAAAGTAATTAAAGATTCAACCTTGTCAAATGAAGATAAGGAGTTAAAAAGACTTCTGACGGAAGCGATTGAAATAATCAAAATAATGTCAAAAGCAAAAAATTCAACCTATAGTAAAAAGGAGAAATGAGGTAATGATGTAATGATGAAATGAGGTAATGTCAAAACATTGTAGCATTATAGCATTGTAGCATTAAAGCATTAAACCATTGTAGCATTAAACCATTAAATCTGTGAAAATCTGCGTAATCTGTGTGAAACTAAAACTTCTCATCATATTTAGTCCAGAGAGAATCCCCCATTTCCCACGCCTTTTCAACAACCTTATTCCCCCAATGATCTGTGTGTTTTGTCAAAAATTCTATCGCTTTTTCAGGATTTTCGGAGTTGAATAATTCCAGGGCTTCATCCTCTACCCCTTTTTGATTTTCAAACAACTCTTGCTGCCAGGGAACCCAAACCGCATCAACATCATGCCTCATATCTCCCCATCGCTGGGCTGTAAGTGTTCCCAGGCGATTAAAAGCCCACCAGGCCGATTTATGCGTATATCCATTTATCCTACCCGGTGTTTTATACGATTGGGGAAGATCTGTAACACACGAATAAACAGGAATATAAATGGATGAAGCAACGTTATCCATCGCCAGCCAGGTAACCCCTCCTATTTCATCAGGCAACCAATTGCGGCATTGGATGATTGTAGCATACATGGTATACCATCGAGCAATGGTCCGTTCACCTCTCCAACCCCAACCACCATTAATTCTGAATACTTTATTCATATCATAAGGCATGTGTGGATTAGCAAGAGGAGAAATAACTGTTTTCCCGTTTTCATCTGTAACAGTAATGTCTTTGACAAAATCAAAAGGTGTTCCTTCGTAGTAATCCTTAAAGATGGTGACAAGTTTCTCCAGTGTTACCGGCTCATCAGGTTTGACTGAGAAAGGATGATTTTCTGCATTTGCATCCAAATTAAGTGAAGGCGCAACCAGGTCAAACACACGCCATTCTCTCCTTCTGGATGCAAAGGAAGTACGGCTTTTAGGTGCATAAGCGTAACAAAATCGAAAGACCTCTTTATCGGGGTTCCACCATCCACTATCAGTGGCAACCTGATAAATATTGTCGGAAGCCATGAAAAAATCAGGATTATCAAGGTCGATCTCCCTTATTGTACTGGCATTGGCATTTACAGAAATATGATCATCTGGTACCCGCTGAGCAACCCAGATTGATCCCCTGTTTCCTTTTCCTGGCCCAAGGATTTCAAAATGCCATACTTCATTTTTATCTGCAATGGTAAGGCACTCCCCTGCATCTTTCCAACCATATTCAGCGGTGAGTTCACCTGCCATGGCTATGGCCTCCCGGGCTGTAGCACATCTTTCCAGCATTAACTGGCAAAGACGCTGACAATCAATCAATCCATTGTCAGACTGAAGCACTTCCCTACCGCCAAAAGTTGATTCACCAATAGCAACCTGATGCTCATTCTGGCACGGATAAGCGGTATTGATAAAACCGAATGTATGCTCAATTTGGGGAATCTCTCCAATTACTTTGTGGTTGTATGCCGGCATGGCCAATGTATCACAAGCTGTTCGTTTATACATGGGGGTTGTTTCCCCCTTTTTGTGATCCCTCGCCGGAACAATATCGATCCACGACCGTGTGCGGTGACTGTCATCAGTATGTGAGGTGATGACAGAGCCATCTGCTGTGGCCAATTTGCCAGCTGTTATGGAGGTACATCCATCAGGAGTACCTTCTTCCCAGTCGCTTTTGTCAACCTGTGAAAAAGCAACATTGAAAATAAAAACGAATGCTGAGCCGATAATAAATGTTTGTTTCTTCATAATTACTGATTGTGATTAATAGATACAAGCAAATATATGAATAGTTTCGCATATGTTAATCCGATTTATGAATATGTTTTGATTATAAACCCACGACTAAAGTCATGGGCTAAAGTCATGGGCTAAAGTCGTGGGCGATTTTTCCTCCGAATGGAAAAAAATAATTAATTACATTTGTAAACTAACTAAACCTGATTATTCAATGAGCGAACAAATCAAACACGAATGTGGAATTGCCCTGATCCGTTTGCTTAAGCCTCTGGAATACTATCTTTCAAAATATGGAACTGCTTTTTACGGTGTAAACAGATTGCATTTATTGATGGAAAAGCAACATAACAGAGGTCAGGATGGGGCAGGCATTGCCTGTGTAAAGTTCGACCTTGAACCAGGAAATAAGTATATCGACAGGTTGCGTTCCAATTCAGATTCAGCCTTACGTGATATTTTTAAAGAAATTTACGATAATGTTTCAGGCATTAAAGAAAAAACACCTGACCGTCTCAGGGATGTACAATGGTTGAAACACCATGTAACATTTACGGGCGAGCTTTTATTAGGCCATTTACGCTATGGAACTTTTGGTAAACATGATGTTGCTAATCTTCACCCCGTTCAACGTTACAACAACTGGAAAACCCGTAATCTGGTGCTTGCAGGGAACTTTAACCTGACAAATGTCAATGAACTTTTTGAGGGGTTGATCAATTACGGCCAGTATCCTATTGAAACATCCGATACTATAACAATACTTGAGATGATAGGGCATTACCTGGATGATGAAAATGAAGATTTGTACAGAAAATTGAAGCGTGAAGGATACGAGAAACAAGAAATCACTAATAAAATAATTGAGCGATTAAGCATACAAAACATCTTGCAAAATGCCTGTGAAACATGGGATGGTGGTTATGCTATTGCAGGTTTACTGGGTCATGGAGATGCTTTTCTGCTCCGTGATCCATCAGGTATTCGTCCGGCATTTTATTATGCTGATGATGAAGTGGTTGTTGCTGCATCGGAACGTCCTGTTATTCAAACCTCTTTTAATGTTGCTTTTGATAAGATAATTGAAGTTAAACCTGGTCATGCCCTGATCATAAAAAAGGATGGATCGCTTGGAGAGCACCTTTGCGTTGAGCCTTTGGAGAAAAAGTCATGCTCCTTTGAAAGAATCTATTTTTCAAGAGGGACAGATATCGACATTTATAAGGAACGAAAAGACCTCGGAAAGGCCCTGGCAAAACCTATTCTTGAGGCCATTAATTTTGATTTGGGAAATACGGTTTTTTCATATATCCCAAATACCGCCATCGACGCATTTAATGGATTGATAGCTGCCCTTACCTCGTTTTGCAATGATATTAAGAAAGATAAAATCCTTGAACTGGGGAACAATATTTCGCCAGAGAAACTTGAAAAAATATTAAGTTTAAGACCAAGGGTAGAAAAAGTAGCTGTTAAGGATATTAAACTCAGAACTTTTATTGCACAAGACTCGCATAGAGATGACCTGGTTACGCATGTGTATGACATTACTTATGGCTCAATCAGAGAAAACATTGATAATCTTGTTGTGATTGACGATTCAATTGTGAGAGGTACTACCTTAAAACAGAGTATAATTAGGATCCTTGACAGGTTAGGGCCAAAAAATATCATTATTGCCTCCTCAGCACCTCAAATCAGATATCCTGATTGTTATGGCATAGACATGGCAAAAATTTCTGATTTCATAGCATTTCAGGCTGCTATCGAATTACTTAAAGAAAATAAAATCAGTAATATCATCAATGAGGTATACAACTTATCAAAAAGCCAGGAAGGCCTTCCAAAAGAAAAAATCAAAAATCACGTAAAAAAAATATATCAGCCATTTTCAGCCAGGCAAATCTCAGAAAAAATTTCAGAACTGCTTACCCCACCCAATATTAAGGCGGGCGTTCAAGTCATTTATCAAACTATAGAGGATCTCCATGATGCCTGCCCTGATCATACCGGTGACTGGTATTTTACAGGTAACTACCCAACGCCAGGTGGTAATATGGTTGTTAACAAAGCATTCATAAATTACATTGAAGGGAGAAATATCAGAGCCTACTGAGATATTTCCAAGGAAAAAGGTCCTAATAGATAGTGCTACCCAAAGGCTTTTCTGATTTCATCAGCAATTTTCATAAACTCTTCGGCCGTTATTGTAAGTTTTGGCTTTTTGAAGTCAATATCGTAAATATGGTTTAATGGGATAAGATGGATGTGTGCGTGTGGAACTTCCAGCCCTACTACAGCTATACCAATACGTTTGCATGAAATGACCTTTTCAATTGCAACGGCTACTTTTTTTGAAAAAACGAATAATTCTTTATATAATTCATCATCAATATCAAAAAGATAGTCTATTTCTTCTTTCGGAATAATCAATGTATGTCCTTTTGCTAAAGGGTTAATGTCAAGAAATGCATAGAAATCATCATTTTCAGCAATCTTATAAGAGGGGATTTCCCCTTTAATAATTTTAGAAAAAATAGTGGCCATCAGATGTGAATTTAATTAGTATAAAATATAATTCTTTACCGTGAAATTTCAATAATCTCAAAAGGTATTGCCCCAACAGGCACCTCTATTTCTACCCTATCTCCAACCGATTTTCCGAGGAGTCCCTTCGCGATGGGTGAGGTAATAGATATCTTCATAGCTTTCAGATCAGCTTCACTCTCAGGAACAAGTGTATATGTCATAACAGCATTATTCTTAAGATTTTTTATTTTTACTTTTGACAAGATGAAGACTTTAGATGAATCCAACTTTGATTCATCGAGCACTCTTGCATTACGAATAACCTCTTGTATTTTCGAAATTCTCAATTCCAGTAAGCCCTGAGCATTTTTAGCGGCATCATATTCGGCATTCTCCGACAAGTCACCTTTATCACGGGCTTCAGCAATTTGAAGGGTGATTGCAGGTCTTTCAACGCTTAAAAGTTGATTCAATTCATCATTTAACTTCTGTAATCCTTCTTCTGTGTAATATTTCGTTTCACCCATGTCAATATTTTTTTAGCCTAAATGAAACAGGGTTGATCTAGGGTTGATCAATCATATTGCCTATTTCATACATTTTATTAGAAAAACCAAAAAGACGAAAGACCCTGAAAAAATAAGGGTCCTCCGAAAAATCCTTTTATTACTAAAAAGAATTATGTAAAAATTATTCTTTAAAAATTAAATTTGGCACCAATTCTGTGAACTCCGCTAAACGGGTCAGTGGCGGTGAATGAATAATCAACAGAAAAGTTTGTTCCTTGTTCTTTATTTAAAGGTACCTGAACTGTCATTCCAGCACTTGGGCCTGTAAAAACAGTTGATCGTTTTGAATTATCCGTAATACCCTCTTCGTAAGTATAGGCTCCTCTGATCATTAGGTATGATTTAAGCGAAAACTCTATCCCGGCAGTCATTTGGTCTTTAGTAAATGCATTTGACATAAAGTTGCCGGAAAGCGACAATCTGCTGTCCCCTGGAAAATTAATATCATATGTGAATCCTATATTTAACTGAGAAGGTAATTGATAGCTGGATGCTCTTTGCTCAAGGGTAAACTGGCTTTCCTGTCCGGGAAGCAGTGTACGAATGGCCAGACCATCACCTGAGAATTTCATTGTAGGACCCCAGTTTCTCAGTGTAATACCAAATTTTACATTCTCTGTTTCCCCGGTAACATACTGAATACCAGCATCAATAGCAAAGCCCGTGGCTGTCATATCGGAAATATTCTCAGAAATGATCTTTATCTGCATTCCTCCATAAATACTATTCGAAAAAACTCTTGAATAAGAGAGGGCAATATTCATCAGGCTTGGAGAAAATGTACCTATTCCACCTTCCGGAAGCTCAACAGTTGTAATTGGAATATCACCAAAAGACATTGACATAACACCAAGTCCCAGCACACCAGACTCTCCAATTTTCTGAGTCAATCCAAAGGAATATATATTAATATCTGCACCTTTAAGCCAGTTTGTATGACTAAAAGCCAGCTCAGTACGTGGGGTAAAAGCTGTACCGGCAATATTCGAAAACATTGCTTCCACGCCACGAACACCGGCAGTATTAACTCCTCCCCATCCAGAGCTACGTGCCCAGGGGTTGATTAATAACTCCGATGCACCAGCCTCTCCTGATCTATCTTCATTCCCAGCGATAAGGTTATTAATGGGAAATATAACAGCTCCCATTAAAAAGATCACAACCAGATATCTTAGAAATTTTTTCATATTATGAATTTTTATATTATTATTTACTTGTTTTCCGTAAATCAATGTTAATACACTAAAATGCATTATAGTCTGGAGCGCGTAATGAGCCAAACCACTTGAGAACTCTCTCGCCTATTCCATCAGCTTTAACATGAATCAAATAAATACCACTGCCAATCGGAATCCCGGCATGATTTTTAAGATCCCAATCAAGTGATGTCATAACATCATCCTTTGAAAATTGCCTGATTATTGTACCACTCATATTATAAATAGTAATTATACATTTTTGAGGAAGATTTGTAATCTTCACACGATTATCAAGTTGGTCTGTTTCGTATGACGAGTAAGCATAATAAGGGTTGGGAACAATATTAATCAAGTCAAGATCAGAAGTTGCTTTTGCAATATCATCATGAGAAGCAGCCATCCCTTTCATGTCAAATGAATAAGCCGGATATTTATTGTTAAATTTCAAACTATCATCCACGACATAGTAAGAAGAATCCGGGTAATATAAGGTATCTTGCAAAGGAGTCGAAAAATAACGCATATATGGTTTTGATACACGGATCTTAATTTTTACATCACTTGACAGCAATTCTTCGTCTTCAATTGCCAGCGGAATATTTACCCACATACAAGATGAATAAAGGTATTCTCTTTTAAACATGGCCGTTTGAAGTAAACCTTCCCTTAGCCACTTTCCAGCATCATAAGCAGGAACGTCATAGGAAGGGTCTGAAAATTTGGCTGTTGTATGAGCAAAAATATAAATATAATGCCTTCCTCCAAACACTGATTTAGCATTGAACGGATCGGTAAAATCCCAAACAGTAGATGTTGGATTCCACAGCATATCCCTGCCATTGTCAGCAACCAGCCATGAGTCTTCACTAAAGGCAATGTTTAACCGTTCGCCTGTTTCAATATTTATAGCATAGCCGGGGAACCATCCCATACCAGTAGGGTTAATATAATTGGGGTCATCAGGGTCATCACTGGCTTCTTCCGTTCCACCGGAAGAAGGGTTGCCATCTTTATCAACTGAACGTCCAGCTCTTATTAAGAATTGAGCTACTCCCCCTTCTGCTAATTCCTGATTTGGGCACATCTCCAGAACAGGACATCTTGTCCAATTAGACTTATCTTGAGTGATCACAATATCAACAGAAGCAAGGTCAGACATATCCATTTTTTGCTTTGAAAAGTTATTAGTCTTACCATAAGCCGGACCTGCATCAGATTGCACGTGTGAAGCACATAAGTTATAGGGAGCCCAGGTACCATCAAGGATGCTCTCATAATTCGCATCCGGATCATATGCATGGCCTTCAGGGGTACCGCTACTACCCAATTTTATATCCCAATCATTAAAATCAGCTTGAGCAGCTGCAAACTCTCCCGATCTAATCCAGTTTTGGTCACTTGGATTATCATTATCTGAAAGGCCACCTAACCATCTTCTTGAGCTATCAGCATATTCAATAGAAGCAGTAATTAATCCATTATTATCATTTAAAGGATAATACACAGGGTCTCCAAAACCATCCGCTCCAATTTTATACGTACCCGGGTAAAACACCTGTTTAATTGTAATCGAGAATCCAAGGTCAAGAAAAAGTTGTTCATTTTCGTAAGAAATCAACGTGTCTGCAAAATATTCATCGGCGTTTGACTCGTCAATTAATTTCCATTTTGATACCATAAAGGAGGAAGTATCTCCACTTATATCAGAATCACCTGTAATTTGAACTGTTTGAAGGTACATTGAATCAAATGATAGAATGTAACTTGCATCTTTAACATTCAACGGATCAATAACCTTAACCGTTATAGGGCCAGCATTGGATTTATAAGTGGGGAAGTAGTTAATCGGGTATTCCGGAGTACCATAATAAGTTGGATTAATGGTATCAGCCCAATCCAGGGGAGGTTTATCAAGTATAACCTTAATACTCCCGTCAGTAAAATCAAGCATATTACCACCATTTCCCTGACCAGCCAATCGTTTAACTTCAGGGATATCTCCATAGCCCGAATTCAACCGGGTAGTCCCAACAGTTTTATGGGGTATTCCTGTATATACGGAAATATTCTTACGGCCTGCGAGATAAGGTGTTTTTTGCCCTTGCAAACCAATGATTGGTGGTTCCTGCGCACTTGGGTCATCACTATAAATCATATACTCATTAAATCCGTATGCCAGTGCCAGGTAATAATATTGTTTATGATTAACTAAGGGTTCACCTGTAAATGCATCGCGAGTAAGGACAAATGAATGAGTAATTCCTTTGTCTTCTCCGTCCACTTTTTGGGCAGGAACGTTTGCGTTCAAATATTGATCAAAATCCCAGATCACAAGTTTGCCAATACCATTTTTAATGTCACACTGAAACACCGTCCTAACCAAATCAGGATTATCGAGGTCGACAACAGATACATTTGAATTTGCAAGTTGAAATACCTGATAACCTTCAAAATTGTAAGTAGAGTCAAACCTTTGATCCGGAGGAATTGTATCGGGGCTTTGAATGTTAAAGTCATACTCTTCGTACGACTCATTAAAGTTATTACCGGCATCGTTTGTTTTCCTGTTTGATATATATATTATCAGTTCCTGATCGAGTTCCTGAATGGTAAGATCCGGAGCATTGGGGCCATTAACAACAGTAAAACAGTTATCAAAAAGAGCCTGGCACTTATCGTCCACTACCCTAAGAAGTTCAACAGAGGCCCATGGACCACCTGAAGAGGCACGTGCCCATGGAATTCCAACAGTAATATAATTTACAGCACCTGGTTCCAAAAGAAACGGTCCTGCCGATTGCATAAATCTTCTGTCGTGAGGGTTATTATCAGCAGTAACTTCTGTCCAGTACGAAGGGCCATTCGGAGGAGCACCTTTTGTTCCCCAATTACAAGGATCAGAGTCTCCGGGAAACATAAAATCGCAAGCTGGTCCATAACCGCCTGCAGAGAAATGCGCATTACCTCCATACATCATTGTTGTACCGTCTTTCCAAATCCCTTTCAATAAATTATAATACTCCGGAGCATGACTGGGGTCAGTCATATAAGCGGGAACTCCTGAATTATTATGATAGACAAATCGCCGCATCCCAAATCGTTCGTTATCAACTATACCGTCGCCAAAATTTACTCCATTAATAGCCATTTGATCAAGAATATCCGGACTGTTAACTAATTCCAGGCAATTTGAACCAGTATATGCAGGGTTATCTTTTCCATCCGGATCCATATATGGCCCCTGGAAAAAGTCAACGCCAACGGCGGGTGGTTGTTCAGCATAAGCCCAGGCCTGCCCGGATCCATCAATAGCCTTACCGTTGTAACAATAGCCAAGTCCTCTCAGAACATCGCATCCGACATAATCATCCTGAGCATAACCCAAGTCAGGGTCTACCCACTGACTGAAATAAGTATCTCTTAAAACAAATGTTGAACGGTTAATAATTTCATAGCTATAAAATGTCATATCATTGATCTGGTCATTGGTGGCAAACCCGAAGGCTTGTCCACGGATTTCCATACCGATGGGATCACCTTCAGACTCGGTATGAATATTCCCTTTATCATTAAATACCCACCATAAAGTCTGGTCCCCTTTAACAACCTGATCAGCAAGGATACCATTTCCTTCAGGCGTTGGAATTTCACTTCTACATAATGCATTTTCCACATCATAATACGGATAGTCACCCTGATATGGGTCATAGTTACCATCACCATCTTTGTCGAAGAATGGAGCAAGGTAATAACTCTGATTTAGGGCAACATCACCATGCGCCGGCCATTCCAGGATAGATTTTGGAATGGTATAATCAGGGTAATCACTTTTATTATCCCACCACGCAAGGTATTCATCAATCTCAGGGCGGGTTATCGGAAAATGGCGATCCCATTGTGAACAAATATCAGGGGTGATTGCAGCTGTTCCATCAATAGTGAGTGGACCAGGCCAATAATCATTTCCCCCTCCAAAATTAGGCCCTTGACGATATTTAACAGCAGCAAGCTTTAATTGGTCATTGACATCGATGCCCCCAATCCACAATGAAGCAGAGAACATCGACATTTTACCGGATCCTTTCGGTACTTCATAATCTGCATTCTCAAAATTCCACCACATATCTCCCCCGGTGTTAATCCTTGTCCTTATATTATTAATGTCAAGATATTTAAACCCAGCCCCTGGTAAACATCCGGCTGCTGTAGCTTTCAATTGAACTTTTTTGCTAGATCCTTCAGGAATTTTTTTCTCTTCAGCATAGCCTTCCATAACAACAAAAATTCCAAAAATCAGCACAAACAGAAAGTGAATTATGTTTCTCATAATTTATTATTTTAAATAATTTTATCCCCTCTTTTCGGGTTTAAAAGTTAAAGATTAAACCTATACGTATTCTTCTTGGCAAGCTATAATTTCCAGGATTGTTAAGTGCAATTGAATACAAATCCCTGAATGACTCCGAATTTAATTGCTGATCGATTTGGGTTTGCCATTCATCTGCCGCAAGATAACCATCATCATTCGGATTACCTGTTGCCGGATATACAAATAATATATTATCGGCATTTAGCACATTCAGAATCTGGAAAAACACATTCAGGTAAGCTGATTTTGCATGTTCACCTTTACCCATTTTTATACGAAAATCTTTATCAACCCGTGCATCCATCCTGAATTGCCATGGAAGGCGGGAACCATTAAGAGAGCCCTTTATTTGCCTGGTACCCCCAAGCAAAGCCGGATAAATAATGGCCGATCGGGTATAAGGTGTTCCTGATCCACCAAATAATGTGATATTAAATCCTGTGTTTTGTAACCAATAAATATTTTTTGTTTTATCTGTACCTTTTACTTTCCGTGTTGACACCGGTCCATTGTATTTAAGGCCTTCACCCCAGTGGTAGTCAAGGGTAAGGTTTACCCGATGACGTTGGTCAATATCCAGTGGGTTAAGTGTTCTGAGGTTTGGCTGGCCTGATCGTATTAAAGCATTAGCAGTGTTGGCATTTGAACCAGTACCATCAGCAAACTGCAATGTATAACTGCCTCTAATCCGCACATTATTTGTCCGTCGAAGGTCGTAAGTAATTGTAAGCCCTTTAACAGTACCAAAGTCAATATTGTTCCATGAATAATATGTTTTTGGGTATGCTGCAGAAAAGCGATAACTTTGGATTTGATCTCTTACTTCGCGATAAAATGCTGATATGTCAATAGAAGAAGTTGGGCCAAGAACCTGTTGGAATCCAAATTCATAATCAATTGTCTTTTCAGGGTTTAACCTGGCATTATTGATTGTTGGGTTGCTTCTGGTAGGCCAGAAGTAATAATCGTCAGGTGTGACAAAGAAATTACTTGTAGGCCGTTGGGTTAGTACATCATAATGAGCATAGAACAATGCTTCATCTGAAATAGGAAATGAAAAGGCAATCCTCGGCATAACATTGATCGCAGGCTCATAATCCTCAAAAGCATTTGCCGCAATAACCTGATTATCCGGATCAACCAGGTAAGGAGATACACCGTTCCCGACATCCAGATCATCTTCCGGATTTACTACTTCAATACCATCTGCATTGAACCATACACTTTCAGTACGGTAACCCGTAATAAATGTTGGGCTGCTTACATTGTCTACATAAACAACATAATCACTTCCCATATTTGAGGGGTGGGGGCCCAGATCATTTACCTCAGAAACTGTTCGGGCTGCATAAAGCAGGTATGGATCCTTTAGTACGGTCTGGTTAGCATCAAAGCGGTCGACACGTACGCCAACATTGAAAACCAGGTCTTTAAAAGCAAATACATCCTGAAGATAACCAGCCATATAAATTGGTTCATAGGCGCCGATAGATCGTTTATAATTACCATTCTCATCTAATTCAGTATAAAACTCATTGAAACTCGGTTTGTCTTGTAATTTATTACCATACGCATCATAGCCGAAATAATTTACTAATTGAGCTCCTTCGTTCAACAACTCATCCGGGCTGAACATGGAAAGGTCAAGCCCGCCGTCAATATGTCCGACATGTTGAACCCCATCTTGATCATAATAATAGATTGATTGTGTATTTATATCATACGAGTCAATATCAATCCAATCTGTCCCATCAATTGTCAAACCCATACTTTCCCGTAATTGTTGATCAAAGAAAAACTGAGATTGTGCATCATATCTTCTGTAATAATTTATGGTATCCATGAAAACATTATCCACATAAACAGGGAGGGGATTTGATTTATCCAACTCACGAATATGCCAGTTTGTTATACCTCGCATTACATTCCACAAATTAACAGGCCCGGTACCATATCCCCGGCTAGAACGTTGCTGATATTGAAACCCAAACTGTATGGCATGATTCCCAATATCTGCAGATCCCATTACGTCAATTCCAATTTGATCGCTCTCTGATTTAGAGTATCCTGCTGCTAATTGTCCGGGGTTTGCAAACAGGCCATAAATATTTGATGGCCCTCTTCCATTTACAATTCCTCCCTGTGAGGGAATTACATCTTCAAAATTCCTGATGTTGTCATTCATAGAATAATACTGATCAGTATAATTGGCCAGCAATGGGTTTATTTCCATCCGGTTAAATGCAAAAAGGGTATCCTGGAAATTGTCCATTAAATGGCCCCATAAACCAGAAACGGAATCATACTCCATTTGGTCTGTATAATTTCTGTCCTTATACGTTATAAATTTGCCCACATAACCATAGTTAAAAAGATTATCCTGATGATCAGGATCTTCGGTTACGGCATTGTTTCTTGTATAGTCTGCCTGAATAGAGTAATAAACATTTTTAATTAATGATTTACTATCTTTCCCGGTTGGGAATCGCTGAGTAAATTTCCCAAATACCCGCCAGGTATTCCCATAGGAGTGAGCATTTCTATTGTAATTTGTTAAAGAATGGTAAAAGCTAAAACCATAGGTGTCATAATAGGTAAAATTACCGCCAAATGTCAGGTTTACATTCGGGCCGGTCCTAACATCAATTTTTGCAGAAACATTTGTTCTGTAATTGGTTGAATTTTGAGTGGAATTTAAGTGTTCCAGATCAGATAATCTAAGAAAATCTGAATTATAGTATGTTCCCATTCCTAAACCGGTGGGACGTAAAGGGTTTTGTTCTATATCAGCAAGAATATCATCCTGCACTTTATAAACTCCAGTTGCCGTTGGGCGGCCATCTCTATTATAAATAAATTCACCAGCAATGAAGTAACCAATCAGGGAGGTACCTTGTTCAGGGTCTTTGCTTTTAATCAGTGGCCCATTCAGGTTAAGCCCAGCACGATTATAGCCGTAAGGGTCGAGAAACTGTGACGATTGAGCTTCAAAACCCATACCAAATTTTCTGGATGGACCTTTTGTAGTTACATTGATGATACCACCGGTAATGTCGCCGTATTGAGCAGGAATTCCACCCAGAACAACGGATACCTGATCAATAGCTGATTCAGGTAAGGCTGTTGATCCGGTAACCCTAATTCCATCAATATAATAAACCGTATTTCCTGCCCTTTGTCCACGAATACTACCAACCTCTCCATCTCTGGAGTAAACACCTCCTACTGTGGTTGCCACAGCAGCAGCCGATCTGTTTGGCATCTTGGCAATTTCCTCTGAGGTAACCGTTGCTCCACTCGATGTATTGTCTTTTTGAATAAGGGGGACTTTATAATCAACAATATCAACAATATCCAACAGAGTAGCTGAGACTTCCAGATCAACATCAAGAAAAGTGATCTTATCAACTCTGATAATAACACCTGTGATCATTCTGGGCCGGTAACCGACATATGAAGCCTTAACATCATAAGTACCCGGTTGAATGGGCTTGATCGTATAATAACCATCAAAATCTGTAGTGGACCCTCCTTGTTGTGCCCCTGCTACCTCAACAATGACGTTACAAAAAGGAATAGGTTCTCCGGTTGCTTTATCCAGGATTTTTCCTTTCAGCGATCCCTGTTGTGAAAAAACTAACAAACCGGAAGATAATACAATCAATAAAGTAAAGAGTAGATTTCTTATCATATCTAATAATTTTTTGTTTGCTAATAGATGTCGTTAGAAGCCGGTAAAGTTAATTAAAAAAAAAAGATAATTCCAAAATTTTTTTTAGATCGGAATCTTAAAAAAATTTCTACAGGCTATTTATAAGGGCGATTAATAATCTCACTAAATATCACCGCTTTTCTTATATCAAAATCAAGAAAGTCCCTAACGGTTACCGGATCCTGAGGCGCACTGTCAGCAATCTCGTCAAGCACATCTTTACCGAAAACAGAAAGCCCTTCCTCTTCCGGAACAGTATCTAATTTAGAATCAATCTGAATTTTCTCTACCGGGAACTCTTGCGAATGTTTTTCTTCATATTCGTTTAATATATCAGCAAATGACCTGGTATTTTCTTCAGGAATATTCGTTCCAAGGATTTCATTGAAAATAGATTTAACGCCATTTTCTTGTTCATATTCGGATGGCTCTGACAACTGATCAGCAGCAGGTTTTGCATTGCGTTTTTTCTGTTTTGCCTTATAAACTGTAAATATAAGCCAGGCAATGCCTAGCAGAATGTAGATATAATCTTCCATAGGATAAGATGATTTAAATATAGTACCTCTAATTCGTGTGTAAATATAGCATAATCTGAAAATAAAAAAAAGAAAAAACCAGTTATCGGCCAATTTCGACCAGTTAACGGTTTACTTTTCTATTACTTCATTCATATTTAAAACATCACAGGTTGTTAATAATCTCCACTACCTTTTCTCTCTTTCTTCTCGATACCGGAACCTTGCTTCCATCAGACAAAACAATATAGCCTCCATCATGCTTTATGAAACTCTTTACATAAAATAAATTAACCAGGTGAGATTTATGAGGCCGGATAAAATTATGGTCACGCAACATTTCCTCATTTTCCTTTAATGTTTTTGACACAAGTAATGACTTTCCATCTCTAAAAAAGAATTTTGTATAATAATTGTCTGATTCACATCTAATAATATTTCCAATCTCAATAACATGTATTTTCTCGATTGTTGAAAGGATGATCTTCTGAGGATGTATCTCTGTTGACTTAATATTTTCAAGCAATACTTTTATCCTTGCATCCTTCAGGGAGCGGGTCTTTTTTTTCTCAACTTTCTCAACCGCAAGGATAAGATCGCGGGAAATAATGGGTTTTAACAGGTAATCAAGGGCACTATATTTGATGGCCTTAATGGCATATTGATCAAAAGCTGTAACAAAAATGATCTCGAAATTTATATTACCGACTTTCTGCAATAATTTAAACCCGCTTCCATCAAGCATTTGAATATCGAGAAAAACAACATCCGGCTGATGCTTTTCTATGGCTTCCAAACCGGTTCTTACTCCGTCGGCATGAGCCAATACATTAACAGCAGGGCAGTGCCGGTTAAGCATGGCATTTAATGTTTCACGTGATTTTTTTTCGTCATCTATTATTATAGCGTTGATCATAGTATTAATTTTAACTTTCTCTATATGAGATCTTTAATTCTACCCTTGTTCCGGTTGGAAGCCCTTTGTCATCTTTAAGATCAATAACATTGACCCTGAAAATTTGTTTGTTTTTTTTATTTAGCACCTGCAACCTCTCCATAGTTATTAACATCCCCCTGGACTTGCGTTGCAACCCCGAATCTTTTTTAATCTGCATAGCTTTTTCTCTTCCAATGCCATTATCTTCGATAGCCCATACAATCAGGGTTCCATCCAGCTTCAAACTAATATTTATGTTTCCTTTGCTCTCTTTATGTATCAGGCCATGAATAATAGCATTTTCAACATATGGTTGTACAAGCATCGGGGGTATTTCCATGAATTCTTCATCAATGGCCGGGTCAATAATAATCGAGTATTCAAATTTATTATCAAATCTCAACTTTTCAATATCCAAATAATAAGTTAATGCTTTAAGTTCTTCTGCAATAGAAATGAAAGGCTCTCTTGAATTAGTAAGGATCAAACGCATTAATTGAGAAAATTTACCCAGGTATTCCACTGCGTTATCTAAATCGCTCGAAAGAATATAACTTTGAATAGAATTTAAGGTATTGAAAATAAAATGGGGGTTCATTTGAAGCCGTAAGGCCTGTAATTCAGTATCATAAAGTTGCTTCTCAATGGCGAGTACTTTTTTCTCCACATCATGCTTCTTCCTGATTGCCCGGATCCTTTTGTAAATAAAATACCAGGTAAGAAGCACTATAATAAGTAGCATGGTAATTCTGAAAAGCCAGGTGTTATACCAATGTGGTGTAATGATGATGGTTAGCGTAACACCATTTTCATCCCACAGGCCATCATTATTCGTTCCAAAAGCCCTAAAAGTATAGGTGCCCGGGCTAACATTGGTATATTCTGCATACCTTTTACCGGCATCAGTATAGGTTGTAATCTTATCATAATTCTCAAGTCTGTACCGGTACTTGTTTTTGGGAGGATTGGTGTAATCCAGTGCAGAAAAACCCAGTGTAAAAAAATTATCATCTTCGGAAAGATGAATGGTATCGTCATTATCAATTTCAAGAGGCATTAATTGGTTGAAAATTTTCAGAGAGGTGATTACAGTAACCGGAGGATTGGGGTTTAAGGTGATTTCAGATGGATGAAACAGGTTAAAGCCATTCATCCCGCCAAAATAGATCTCACCATCTTTATTCATAAAATAAGCACCATTGTTAAACTCGTTGCCCTGGACACCGTCATTTACCCCATAGTTTATAAAAAGCTCTGTTTCTTTATTAAATTTCGACAAACCCCAGTTTGTGCTTATCCATAAATTTCCTTGTTTATCCTCTAAAGCTGCATAAATCACATTGTTGGGTAACCCGTCCTCAGTTTTATAACCACGGGCTTTTCCTGTATTAACATCTAACTTTATCAGGCCGTCACCTTTTGTTCCCAACCAAAACAAACCTGAGTCATCTTCATAAATATAAAATATCCACTTCAACATGATATTCGAATCAGCCTGAACAGGCTTATAAACCTGGAATTTATCACCGTTTCGGTCAAAGCGGTTAAGTCCATTTCCCGTACCTACCCACAGCTGTTGTATTTTGTCCTCCATAATAGTCCAAACCGCGTCATCGCTGATGCTAAATGGGTCATTTTCATCGGTTTGATAAGAAATAAAGCTACTGTCCTGCCTAACAAACCGGTTTAATCCCCCACCATTTGTACCAATCCAGATATTACCGGAATAATCTTCCGTAATAGATAAAATATCATTATGACTAATGCTTTTTGCATCCTTTGGATTATGTTGAAAGTGTGTAAATAGTCCAGTAGCAGGATCGTAAATATTAAGTCCATCATCAAAGGTCCCAATCCAGATAAATCCCCGGCTGTCCTTAAAAATAGTTCTTATCTGATTACTTGATAATCCATGTGGATTTCCCGGATCATGAGTGATATAACTAAAAAGTCCTCTGTTTCTGTCGAATAGATTAATGCCCTTTCCTGTTCCAATCCATACCACCCGGTTTTCATCTTCCAGAAAAGAAAGAACATAATTATCATTCAAACAGTTATTATCGTCAGGCAAATATTTGTAATGGTCAAACTTGCTGGTAAACCTGTCAAACTTATTAACGCCAATAAAGGTACCAACCCATATTGATCCATTATTATCTTCAATAATGCTCAAAACCCTGTTATTACTTAAACTATTGAGGTTATTTGATTCATGATTATACCTGATAAATTCTTCTTCCATCTTATCAAAAATATTCAATCCACCGCCATCAGTACCAATCCAGAAAAGTCCATTTCTGTCCTGGAAAATCACCGAAACGTTATTATGGCTTAAGCTAAACTGATCTTCACGGTTAAAGAGATATGTTTTCACCCTTCCTATGGCTGGGTCAAGCCTGGAAAGTCCATGAGCAGTACCTACCCACACCAATCCTGAAATATCGATGTACACAGTATTGATTAAATTATCAGGCAGGCTTGAACTATCATTTGGATTATGGTAATAACGTGTTATGATCTGTTCGGAAATATTAAAAAAAACCAGCCCAATCTGTGTAGCCACCCACAGATTACCATTGTTATCGAAGGAAAGATGGTTGATACGGTTGCTTCTAAAGGGGGTGTTATCCCTGGGAAGGTGCAGGTATGGATAAAAAGTGGCTGACGCCTTATCAAACTTATTCAGCCCTCCCATGGTTCCAATCCAGAGATTTCCAAGCCGGTCTTCAACAATAGAACTAACAACATTGTTAAGCAGGCTGTTTGGGTTTTTAGGATCGTGAATGAATTGAGTGAACCTGTTTTTTTTTCGGTCATATCGGGTAAGTCCTCCATCAGTGCCTATCCAGAGGATCCCATTGTTGTCTTCGTGGAGAGCATAAATCGTCTGACCTGAAAGCTGACTTTGTTTGTCAAAATTCACAAATTGATACCCATCGTATTTATTTAAACCATCCCATGTTCCAAACCAAAGATACCCTTTGCTATCTTGTAACATACTATGTACAGTGTTTTGAGAAAGGCCTTTTTCATACGTTAAGTTTTCAGAAGAAAGATGATCAAATTTAATATTATTGACATCCTGGCAATAAACGGCCATTAGTTGCCACAGCAATAATGGTAAGATTGAAAATATCTTAAAGTTTATTTGGGAAGGATGAATCATAATAGAAAGTTCTATACTTTTGCTATGGTTTAGTTGACTGTTATGAATTATGTGGTTCCAAATAGCTAAAATAATAAACATACTGTTGTAAACCGGATGATTCTGAAAATAAATTTAACAGATTAACGTTAACACTTCGAAATCAGAAACAAATGAATTCTTCCAATCGAAATATTATTATTTTTATTTTTTTTGTCTCTGCTTCCATATTATTTCCTTTTTGTAAAAAAAACATTCCCCAACCAGAGCTTCCGTATGCCTATATAAATATTTTTATCTATCCCAATTCGCTCGATTATATTCCTGATGGCGGGTATGCATATTTCAGTGCCAATCCACCCAGCCGTGGAATCATTGTATATCGACCATTCAATGATGAATTTATGGTATATGAACGAACCTGCCCTTATGATCCGAACGCCTGTTGTACAAGCAATGATATTTCATCTTGCTCTGTACTGATTGTTGAAGATTCGGGAATTACAATTATTGATACCTGTTGTAACTCGCAATATCTAATGACTGATGGGTCACCTTTCGCAGGCCCCTCACCTTATATGCTGAAACAATACCAAAGCTATTACAACGGAGATGTTCTGCATATCTTTAATTAGTGTTTTCGGTATCCTCTTTTTTTTGGTTTAAATTTTCGGGGGTTATAAGGTGGGGAATCACCAAATTGTTCGGGCAACCTTGCTTTGGTGACCGGTTTTCCCAAAAGCTCTTCTATTTCCAGAAACCGGTTTTGTTCTTTTTCATTTATGAAGGTAATGGCTATTCCTTCGGCTTCAGCCCGCGCCGTACGGCCTATTCGATGAATATAATCTTCACCATCGTTTGGAACATCATAATTTATTATCAGATCGATGTTTTCAATGTCAATACCTCTGGACAAAATATCTGTTGCCACCAAAACATTCAGTTCCCTGTTTTTAAAGCTTATCAGCACTTTTTCTCTGGTTTCCTGGTTCAAATCCGAATGAATAGCTTCAATAGCAAGCCCGGATTTCTTCAGCTCTAAGCTTAATTCTTTCGTACTAATTTTCGTGGAACAAAATATGATCACACTTTTAAGTTTTTCATGCCGTAATAAATACTTAACCAATGGCTTTTTTTGTGCATTATAAACAACATAAGCTACTTGTAAAACCTTTTCAACAGGTTTTGAAAGAGCAATATTGACTTCTCTTGGGTTTTTCAGTACTCTTTGGGCCAGGGTTCTGATTTCCTTCGGCATAGTGGCCGCAAAAAGTAAGGTTTGTCTTTGCAAAGGCAGGAATGTGATAATTTTAACAATATCTTCATAAAAACCCATATCCAGCATTCTATCTGCTTCATCCAGGATTAAAAAATCCAGTTCGGACACTTTAACATAACCCAGGTTCAGGTGCGAAATCATTCTTCCGGGGGTGCAAATCACAACATCTGCTCCTTCAGTAAGGGCCTGCTTTTCTCTTGAAAAGGAAGTCCCATCGGTACCACCATAAACAGCTATTGAGCTTACAGAAGTAAAATAAGAGAAGCCTTCCATTTGCTGATCGATCTGGATGGCCAATTCCCTTGTGGGTACGACAATCAGGGCTTTAATATGTTCATCCTGTTTGGAGGTAATAATTTTATGGATGATTGGAAGAAGAAAGGCAGCTGTTTTGCCGGTTCCTGTTTGAGCTGAAGCAATAAGGTCGTTACCATTCAGAATTATTGGAATAGCCTGTTCCTGCACAGGGGTTGTTTTCTCAAAACCGATAAACTCTATGCCTTCCAACAAACTTTTATCGAGACCAAATTCATTAAATTTCAATATATGTTCCTCTTTTTAAATTCCAGATTTAATTTGTAATTACAACTCTCCAATCTCCGGGCTCTTTAATTTCAAACTCAAATATTACATTGTGCTGCGAAGTGTGGAGTTTATTCCATGTTCTATAATTGATTTTACATAAAAAAGGGAAATTAATATTCTCATAACCAACCGAACGGCCAAGCGTAAACTCACTTCCGCTGGTTCCGAGAATTGAAAATGCTTCTATGGTAATATTGGGGACCCCATTCATATAGATATCTATTAATACACGGTTTCCATCGCCAATTCTGTTGATCGAATACTTTTCGACACCCACCCGTTGGATTACCTGTGGCCTTTCCGGCTTAGGGCCCAAATACCTATCCTGATCCCAAATGCCTGACTGCACTTTATCTTCACCATTCATTTTATAACTGTATTCCCCTTCTCCATGCCTCTTCCCTTTTTCCCATTGTCCGGAATAAACTTCACCGGTTGACCAACTATATGTTCCGCGTCCGTTGGGTAAGCCCTGTTTAAACTGTCCTTCATAGGTATCTCTACCCATGGCTTTCCCTTTACCATGAGCCAGTCCCTTTTTGCATTTTCCATCATAAGTACCCGCTATTTCCGTCATTAATACCTTACAATCCTGTTGACCGAACAAGAATAAAGAAAACGTACATAAAAACAGAACCAAAAAACTTCTTTTATGCTTTTTCATAATAATGTGTTAAATGATTTTACTTTATGTCAACGACCAAAGCTTCTTTGAGATAATAGGAGCAATCAAAGATAAGGTAACAAAATCAATTTTTGTGTTTTAAATAGAAATAAACAAAATTGAATTCCACCTTCCTATCTTTTGCCTCCTTCTCATCCCCCGGACTGAAGTCCGGGGCTAGTCAAAATAAATCCCTTTTTTCTGTCTCCTTCTCACCTACTCAACCACTCAACTACTCAACCACTTATATCAGATCCGCCTGAGGCGGACCAGATATCAGCTATCTGATATCTTTTCCTCCAACTCCTTAACCTTATCCCTGAGCTCCTTTATCCTGAATTCCCTGCCAACAAAAAGCTTATTAAAATATTCCAGTTTTTCATTTTTCTCTTCCAGTTCGGCGGTGCGCTCTTTGACCAGTTCTTCGAGATGTTCGCGGTGTTTCTTTAGTTCTTCATCTGCCTGCTTACGTTCGGTAATATCATGTCCGAGAACAACAAGACCTTTCCGCTCGCCATCCGGATGAGAAACAGGCACTTTGGTAACATCGTACACCCGGATTGAACCATCGGGATCAGAAATTGTTTCTTCTCCGTGAAAAAGTCTGCCCTCCTTCCAGACTCTTGCATCACTTTTTTCGCATGTAAGGAATGAATCCCGAAGATGACTGTTGAGTTTAGCCAATTCGGAATCTTTCTTTCCCCGATAGTCTATATTCTCGAGCCGGAAAACACGAATGCAGGCTTCATTAGCCATGAGCCAGTGGCCATCTCCATCCTTAAAGCAAACAAAGTCGGGCATGGTATCAATCAAAGTTTTCAATTGCTTCTCACTTTCCTGAAGCGCCTCCTCTGCCTGTTTGCGTTCTGTGATGTCCCTGGTTATACCAACAAATCCTATCGGTTTGCCCTCCATTCCTTTCATAATAGAAGTACTCATTTCCACGGGAATTTTACTGCCGTCCTTAAGAATAACATTATACTTATCATCTTTGGAATATCCCTTTTTCATCAATTCTTTCATGATTGCAACCGCTTTTACTTTATCTTCAGAAGCAAGAAGATCAAGGGAGTTTTTCCCAATCAAGTCTGCTTTGTCATCTGTACCAAACATCTTCAAAGTTGCTTCGTTTACATCAGTTATCTTTCCTTCAAGGTCAGAGATAGTAATGCTATCTGAGGACATCCTGAATGCGTTAGACAAGCGGATCAATTCTTTCTCCATCTTTTTGCGTTCGATAATATCCCGTGCTGTGAGCAGCACTCCTGAAGGCTTGCCATGTTCTGTAATTAATGATGATTTTATTTCAACAGGTATTTTATCTCCTTTTTTATTAAAAAAATCTATTTCATACATAAATAAACTTTTATCACCTGCAATACGCTTTGCAAAATTTTTGTCAATTAATGAAACCTTATCCTCAGAAAGAACATCCTTAACATTCATTTTCAATGCTTCTTTTTTGCTATATCCACTAAGGTTAATACCCTCCTGATTGATATATTTAATATTCCCTTTAAGGTCGAGAACAATAATAACATCTTTTGATGTTTCGGCCAACAGTCTGTATTTTTCTTCGCTTTCTTTCAGTGCTTCTTCTGCCAGTCTGCGCTCGGTGATGTCAAGGGCAAAAGTAACAACAACTTCTTTCCCCATATAAATACCTTTTTGGGAACGTACAATCTTAGGAAATACTTCACCATTTTTTCTTATTCCCCAGAAGTCATATTGCCTGGTTTTGTCATTAAATGCATCTTCGACAAATCCGGCGATTTTTTTCAAATCATTTTTCCCCGGAGCAGATAAAAATCCAGGTGTTTTACCTAAGAAAAACTCCTTGGGATATCCATACATGTCCATGGCCCCCAGATTTACATCAAGAAAACGGCCTTCCCTATCTTGAATGTAAATTGCATCAGTTGCATTATTAAAAATATCCCGATAGTTTTTTTCAGATTGTTTTAATGTATCTTCTGCTTTTTTGCGTTCTGTGATGTCTCTGGATACAAAAAGCAGTTGATTTCCCACAATATTCGCGGTACTTTGAGCATAACGCCAGTTTCCGGATTTATCTTTACAGCGAAATTCAATTGTTTCATTTAAAAAAAATTTTTTTCCGGTAAGTAATTTTTTTATTTTTAAATTAACATATTTCTTTAGCAATGGAAGTAAATTTTTCTTATCATCCGGATGAATAAATTCAAAAACAGATCTACCGAGCATTTCTTCCGGCTCATAGCCACTCATAGCTTTTATTGAAGGACTTACATAGGTATAAGAAGCTTTCAGGTCAAATGTTTGCAAGGTGACTACATCGCTTGTGTTTTCTGTAATTAATCTGAATTTTTCTTCGGATTTTCCCAGTGCTTGTTCTGTTTTTTTACGTTCTGTAATATCATGCCAATTACTAATAATGACGCCTTTTTCTTCATATTCAATCTTTTCCAACAAGGAAGCATTTACCCCAAAATACCTAATTTCATTATTTAGCAAAAATTGAATCTCATAATTGCTAACTACTTGTTTCGATTGAACCGTCTTTTCAAGTTTTATCCAATTCTCAGCGGCATCTTCCGAAAAAATCTCTAACCACTTAAATAAATCTGACCCAATAATAACCTTTCGCTTCTGTCCGATAAATGAGCAAAAAGCATCATTGACTTCAATAATATTCCGACTCGCATCCGTAATTAAGATACCATCGTTTGATACCCGTAATAAAGTTTCATAAAACTTAATTGTTTGCTGTAATTGTTCAATATCTTTTTGATTTTTCATTTATTGGATTTATTAATAATAAATGCGCTACAAGAGAGTGGTAGGTTTAGTCACCCTCATCCATATTCCAGTTCAAGGTTCAAGGTTCAAGGTTCAAAGTTCAAAGTTCAAAGTTCAAGGATCAGTGGCCAATAAAATACAAAACCTGAGAACCAAACATATGCTAAACAAAGATATAAAACTCTCGAAATATTTTATTGTCCTGGCAAATAATTGGTAACACTCATCCCCGGACTGAAGTCCAGGGCTAGTCAAAATAAATCCCTTTTTTCTGTCTCCTTCTCACCTACTCAACTACTCACCTACTCA
>JAGLWB010000236.1 GCA_023133655.1 Bacteroidales bacterium | reverse complement strand
TAGGAAATCACTCAGATACATATAAAATAAAATAGATAATTATGAAAAAAATACTAATCCTACTCTTAAATGTAGTTTTCCTGGTCGGTTTGAATGCTCAGGTTACCAATGAGCAACAGGTGATATCCAATGCTGGAAATTACTCTGAAGCCGGTGGGATCTCGTTGAGTTGGACGCTGGGTGAAACCGTTATTGCCACTTTTGATAATGGCGGTCTTGTGCTAACACAAGGATTCCAGCAGCCAATGTTTCTATTTCAAGGACAAATCGTTGTCGTTCCGGCAGGATGGAGCGGAATTTCCAGCTATGTCATTCCAAACAACCCGGCAGTAGAAGATATTTTTGCCGATGTGGTGGATGACCTGGTTATCCTGATAAACGGACCTGATGTTTACTGGCCGGACGAAGGGATCAATGACATCGGTGACTGGGTAACCCATGACGGTTATAAGATCAAAACTGATGCTGAGATGGTGGTTTTCTTTGAAGGTATGTCCGATCCTGATCAGGTGGTAGTACTTAATGCAGGATGGACAATCATCCCTGTTTTAAGCCCGAATAACGTTGCTACGGCTGCGTTGTTTGGTCCTCTGGGCAGCGATCTTATTATCTGTAAGGAAATTGCCGGTAACAGGGTCTATTGGGCTGGGCAAGGGATCTTCGATCTGAACTTCCTTGAGCCGGGAAAAGCCTATCAAATTGCAATGAACGTCCCCGGATCACTTGATTTCAGTGGATTCGATGCTTTACCGGGCCCCTGGGTGTCAAATATTGAGTTGAACCAACTTGATAACACAACTCCCTGGAATGATGTTGTTTTTACCGGTACATCGCATACTATAGCAATTGATTCAAAAGCGTTGGAAAATATTCCTGGTATCAATTATGGTGACTATATTGGTGTTTTTACTCAGAGCGATATTTGTGCCGGATTGATCCAGTATAACGGTTCCATGGAAAATGTGTCCCTTGCCGCTTTTAGCGACGATGCTACAACTGCATCAATGACCGAAGGTTTCATTCCTGAGGAATATATGAGCTTTAGGATGTATCGCCCTGCAACAGGCGAAGAATATACACTTGAAGCCGAGTTTGATGTGAATATGCCCAATACGGATATCTTTGCGTTTGACGGCTTGTCGAAAATTGTTGACATAACCGTGACAGCAACCTCCGTTGATGATTTGTTTTCCTTGAATGATGTTGAGATTTATCCAAACCCGGCTAATGATAGGGTTACAATAAATTGTATTGGTAATATTTCGAATAATGCCGAACTGTTCATCTATAGCATCGAGGAAGGTAAATTGGTTAAATACGAGAAACTTAATAATAATAAAGTAGAGCTTGATATCAGTCAGCTTGCACAGGGTGTTTACTTTGTGAAAATTACTGATGGTACTAATGTTGTGGTGAAGAAGCTCATCAAGCATAGCAATGCTTATTAGCATTGAGCTTATCGTTTAATATTTTAAAGTCAAATTGAGTAAAGGTTATTATTCAAACATTTATTTTGATCATTGAAATAAAAATTTGACGAGTGCCTGATATATTTTGGAAATACTCATTGTTAATAAAGCATGTATTCCATTAAAAAGGAAGAATATTATAACAGCGTAAAGTTCAAATATCACTTATAATTTTACTGATAAAACCTCCTCTTTTAGATTTTTAAAATGGGGAGGTTTTATTGTTTATGAAAAAAAATATTTTTTTTATTGACTTATTCAGAATTTGAATGTAAATTTGTTCTCAATATATAAACTATTAAATATAATAATGTATTCAATATTAACTAATTTAAATAATAGGAGATTTAATTATGAGTTTTAAGTTTACTACTTTAAGGTTGCTTCTGGCTTTTGCGATTCTTCCGTTTTTTACCCAAGCTGACGAATTCTTTTTTCCGTGGCACTATTATACCACACCCACCAGCCATGTGATTTCACTCTCTTCATTAGGCAGCACTCCAACAATAGATGGAGTACCTATCGAGGCCGGTGACTGGATCGGTGTGTTTTATACTGATGATTGCGGCGAACACTGTGGTGGCGCAAAAGAATGGACAGGCGACCCAACTGCGGTTGTGGCCTTTGGCGACGAATGGTTTATTACACCCTGGCTTAAAGATGGGTTTGCTACTATGGAAATATTTATCTGGAAGATTTATTCCCAGGCCGATGGCCAGACCTATGATGCTTTGGCTACATATCAGGCCGCTGGCCAGGAATTTTGGACAGGTGGACTTTCTTATCTGACAGATCTCTCCGGAGCCAGCCCTGCATGGGCTGTTAGAAATGTCCAGGGCCAGGTATTGGATGATGTTGGTGCCTGGATGGAGAATGTAACGGTTACTTTTGATAATTCCGGCGGTTCCGCTTCTACAGATGAGTACGGGTATTATTGTAAGGAACTTCCTTCAGACTGGACTGGTACTGCTACCCCGTCGAAAGCCGGTTATGACTTTGTGCCTGTTGATATAACCTATACTGATATTATGAACAGTCCCAGAGAACAGGACTATGTTGGAGAATTTACAGGTACTTTTTATACAATCTCAGGCACCATCCTTGATGATGCTTCGGATCCTATGGAAGGTGTATGGGTAATGTTTAATTCAGATGCTGTTCTTACTGATGCAAGTGGATTCTATACGAATGATGTTCCTGAAGGGTGGA
>JAGLWB010000235.1 GCA_023133655.1 Bacteroidales bacterium | reverse complement strand
GCATCGTTCTCATGAATATAAAGGTGTCTCCCGATGGAAGTCACATTGTCCAATTCCGCTAAATTTGTCAGGGCAGGACTGCTATAAACCCTAAGGTCTGCCCCGATGGAGGTCACATTGTCCAATCCCGTTAGACTTGTCAGGGCATCGTTCTCATAAATCCAAAGGTTTTCCCCGATAGAGGTCACATTGTCCAATCCCGTTAAACTGATCATTGCAGCATTGGAACGAATATAAAGGCCTTCCCCGATGGAAGTCACATTGTCCAATTTCGCTAGATTTTTCAGGACAGCGTTGGAATGAATATAAAGGTCTTCCCCGATGGAGGTCACATTGTCCAATCCCGTTAAACTTATCAGGGCATCGTTGTATCCAATGTAAAGGCGTCCCCCGATAGAAGTTACATTGTCGAGTCCCGTTAAATTTGTCAGGGCATCTTCTCCTTCAATATGAAGGTCTCCCCCGATGGAACTCACATTGTCCAAACCTGTTAAATTTGTCAGTGCACCGTTGATATGAATATAAAGCCTTCCCACGATGGAAGTCAGCCCTTCCAGCCCCGATAAACTTGTCAGGGAAGGGTTTGCTTCAATCTCAAGGTCTCCACCGATGGAGGTCACATTGTCCAGCCCCGTTAAACTTGTCAGGGCAAAGCTTCCTCCAATATCAAGGTCTCCCCCGATGGAAGCCACACTGTCCAATCCGGTTAGACTTGTCAGGGCAGGGGTGAAAAAAATTTTAAGGCCTCCACCGATAGCTGTCAAAATATTTAATCCGTATAAATTAGTTATATTACCCCCCGTGATTTCAACGTCTCCTTCTATTTCGGTACAACCAGGATAGTTAATTTGGAAATTGTCTATTTGTTCCTGTGTATTGAATGTGATGCCTTCAGGCAGGCATGATTGAGGTGATGCTGTTCCATAAATGAGAAACAGAATAAAAGTAACAGAAGCTAATTTTTTCATTGTCATTCAATTTTTTGGTTAGTATTTTTTCAAAAAAATATTTTTGAAATCCTTGAACTATTGAGCTAATTCCCAAAGATAGAAAGTAATTATTAAAAAAACTACTTTTAGGACTTCAAAGAAAGTCATTAAATATTCTCTGCATATTTGTTCAGCTTGTGCTTAAGCTCAAGTGTAGCAGTAGTAAAAGATTACTGACTTTTTCCTTGTCTTCCAGGAAAATTGTATATGCGGAGCAGAACGCTTGAATTGCATCTGAAACCTTTACTACTGCTACACTTTGTGTGTGCCCTGAATGACAAATGTACTAATAGGAAAGTTCTTTAACAGATCCTCTGCAAGGCCGATTTTTTAACTGGTACAAAAATTGGCTTATGTTTGAAGTTTTTCATTTGACCCTCGTATAATATATTGTATATCTGCTGTTATACCCAACATTAAAGAGATGAAATCCAATTAACCAAAGACATATTTCCTTAAATAAGAGACAACTCTAATTAAGTTATTTGCTAATTTCTTAAATAAGCGATATCTTTGTTAAAGTTTTAAAAAATGAATAATGAAAGAATTTAAAGCGGGTAAATATGTAAATCAGGGAACTTATAAGAGTTTCCAACCTGAAAAAATCGACAGGGAATGGATTATTGAAAATATGGAGTTACTAAATCTATTAAGTCAAGCAGACAGACAATTAGGTCGTCTTGACATGTACTCTGAATACATTCCGGATATTGATTTATTCATTAGTATGCACGTATTGAAAGAAGCTTCACAATCAAGTAAGATAGAAGGGACAAAAACCAACATTGAAGATGCTTTATTTGACAAAGAAGATATTACCGAAGAAAGAAGAGATGACTGGGATGAAGTTCAAAACTACATTTTAGCACTAAAAACTGCAATCGCCCGTTTAGAAAAGCTCCCATTCTCATCAAGACTTATAAAAGAAACACACAAAATTTTATTGAAAGGTGTTCGTGGGAAACACAAACTTCCAGGTGAATTTAGAAGAAGTCAAAACTGGATTGGTGGAGCAAGTATAAATGATGCTACATTTATTCCACCTACTGATATTAGTATAAATGAATATATGAGAGATTTGGAAAAGTTCGCACACAATGATGAATATTATTTTCCAGACTTACTGAAGATTGCATTAATTCATTATCATTTTGAAACAATTCATCCATTTTTAGATGGAAACGGACGTGTCGGCCGTTTAATGATCACTCTTTATCTTGTAGAAAAAGGAATTTTAAAAAACCCGATTCTGTATTTATCTGATTTTTTTGAAAAAAACAGGACTTTGTATTATGATAATTTATCTCGTGTCCGTGAAAAAAATGATTTAACACAATGGTTTAAATTTTTTCTTGTCGGTATTATTGAAACAGCAAAAGGTAGTATTAAAACTTTTGATAATATTCTTAAATTACAAAAAGAAATTGACCATAAACTTCAAAAACTTGGCAGTCGCTTTAATAATGCACAGACAATAGTAAATTATCTTTATAAAAGTCCAATACTTGATGCTCAGAAAGCAAAAGAACTTACAAGCCTTTCTTTTCCGTCTGTGTATAAATTGATAGATAAAATGGAAGGACTTGGTATCATTGAAGAAGTTACAGGAGCAAAAAGGGGAAAAATTTATTTGTTTAGGGAGTATATTGAATTATTCAAATAACGTTGGGTAACATTCCCCACATCTTGGTTGATTAATCAAGTACTTAAAATAAAAATAACGATGTTATTCAATTTAGACGATATTAAAGAACTTGCTACTGTAAACAGCTTTGAAAGAGGTGAAGACCTGTATCAAAGCGGTTATGTAAAAAAGGTTTCACGCATTGGTAACAGGTTCGAGGGTGCGGTTCAGGGAACATATAGATATTATGTTTCACTTGAACTTGCAGATAATGGATTGAGTTTTCACTGTAACTGTCCATATGATCATGGTGGTATTTGCAAACATTCGGTGGCTCTTGCGCTGGCTGTACTTAAAGATGAATATACCGGTCACAGGGAAGTTATTAATAATTTACCGGAGACAAAACCTGCAGCATTCGATGAATGTTACAATAATGCAGATATTCAAAAAAAAATGAGTTTTCTCAAACAGCTCTTAGATAAAGATACTGATCTGCAAAATCAATTTATGGCATTTTTTAAAAGTAAATCTGAAAATCTTGACAGCATTACAGGAATCAATATTGATTTATTAAAGAAAGAAATTCATGACGAACTGAATTCTTTGGATTTTACCGATATAGTAGAAAGTTATGATCCTTATAGTGATGGATATTATGACGATGATGGAATTATTGATATTGCTTATGAAGCCATCAGAGATATAATCAATCCATATAAAAACAAATCATTGGAATATTTAAAAAAAGGCAACTTGTTAGATTCCATCAGAATAGTTATGGGAATGTATGAAGCCTCACAAAATCTTACTGAACCCGAAGATAGCGACTATGATATTTTTTATGAAGATTATAGTACTGTTGTTCTTGACTTATTAATTGAAGCATTTGATAAAATAACAATCGAAATTGAAAGAATTGTAAAATCAGATGAAATTATTTCGCAAGTTATTGACTTAATTATCCAACGATTTAATTATTATGAAAGCCTGTATGCCGGTATTGACGACGAAGAAAACGAGGAGGTAATTTTTTACCACCTGAAATTTTTCGAGAAACTATTTATCTCACTTATAACGGATAAAGAAACAGCCGAATATTTTTATAACATCATTTTGCAAAACGATCTGGAACGTTTGAATATGGCATTCGTGTTATTGAAAATTGCAGAGATTTCGGAAAATGAAGAGTTATGGATAAGCACAGCAGAGACCTTTTCAGAATATGAGCAGGAAATTGGCATGCAATTATTGGAGAAATATAAGCAAAAAAATGAGCCAAATGATTTCAACAGGATCGCGGGACTGACCTTTAATAAATGGCCTGACCGTTTTGACCTTTATTTAATTGACAACCTGGACAATGAATCAGAAAAAACATTATATGTAAAAGCGCTAAAAAATTATACGGTACACAAAAAGAGTGTAAAACATTATAAGGAGCTAAGAGAATTTCTGAATGAAGAGGAAAGAAAGGAATTTGTGGATAGAATTGGACAGGGATACGAGTATGTTTTTTATGTTCAATTGCTCGAAACGGGAAAAAGATATAGTGATATATTAGCTTTCTTAAAGAAAAAAAAGGATACATTATATAATTTTGAGAAATTCATTGCACCGATCGCCAATATTTATCCTGATGAGTGTTTTATGATGATTCAAAATAAGTGCAATGAATCTATGAATGATTATAAGAGGAACAGAAAAACCTACCGCGAGATGGTAGAATGGCTCATAGTTATGGATCAAATTAAATCAAAAAAGGAAGAAACAAAACAATTTTTAAGATATCTTTACGCACATAAACCAAATTTACCTGCTCTGAAAGACGAACTAAGAAAAGCAGGCTTACACCATAAATAATTAACAAACAATATCGTAAATCATCAATAAGATACCCCGCTGCTTGTGTCGGAGATATTCATTACCGCTAATATAAAAATCCAAATAGCCACAGTGGGATTTTATTCTTATTCCGGTATTCGATATCATCAACCACTAAGAAGGCATTTTTCTTACCTGCAATTTGTTTAGTGGTTTTGCTCATGCCGCCCACTTCAAATAGATATTTATTATCCACCAGAAAGTCGCCTGATTCAGGGTAACTAACATGATGCTTAACCTTCAGTTGATTTAATGAAAAATCACTAATATAAAAGTGAAATATTGATAAAAAAACAATAATAGATTATTGAAAATTACGATTCAATATATAATTTGTATACCATGGTCCAATCGAAGATCGACAATTGTGCAATAAAATCTGCTGTTCCTGATATCGTTTCATTCACCTGGATAAGTTCGACCAACGATTTTCACCTCGCCTTCGGCTTGTGAAAGCCGGGTCCCACTTATTTCCCGATACAGAAAGTAACAAAATATTATAAAGTATTGAAAAACAATAATATATGATTATTTTATAAGTAATGAGATACAAATAGGTGACAAAAATGTAAATTTTTTTTTGTATTGGTGGTTTTTTTCTACTCAGCAAATAGGATATTAAGATAAACTAATAGGACAGTCCTTTAGAAAAGGATTGTGTGTGTTTTTGTTACAAATATATGTTTTTGCTTCCATATCATGTATATTATTTATATATTTACTGCTTAATAATATGTTATGTTTAAAGTTTCTCATATCATGGAGATTAAGTGTAATACGAAAATTAATAAGAAAGGAAGTGTACTATGAAGAAAAATGGTTTTTTATTATTTATCTGTTTTGCTGTATTGACTTCGATATCCTATAGTCAACAGAATAAGATAGAGAAGTCAACTCCGTTGTTTAGT
This sequence comes from Bacteroidales bacterium, assembly GCA_023133655.1. GTDB lineage: Bacteria > Bacteroidota > Bacteroidia > Bacteroidales > JAGONC01 > JAGLWB01. Next base: position 819 of record JAGLWB010000235.1, on the reverse strand, counting down.
ATTGAACAGAATGGAAAGTTTGGTTATATTGACAAGACAGGAAAGGTAATCATCGAACCGAAGTATGATCAAGATTATATGGAACATTCATTTACAGAAGGACTGGCAATGGTAAAGACTGGTAAAAAATACGGTTATATTGACAAGACAGGGAAGGTAGTCATTGACATACAGTTCGATGCTGCTGATTCATTTACAGAAGGACTGGCAAAGGTAATGATTGGTAAAAAATACGGTTATATTGACAAGACAGGGAAGGTGGTCATTGAGCCAGAGTTCGATGCTGCTAATTCATTTATAGAAGGACTGGCAAACGTAAAGAAAAGTCAAAAATACGGTTATATTGACAAGACAGGGAAGGTAGTCATTGACATACAGTTCGATGCTGCTGATTCATTTACAGAAGGACTGGCAAAGGTAATGATTGGTGAAAAATTTGGTTATATTGACAAGACAGGGAAGGTAGTCATCGAACCGAAGTATGATCAGGCTTTTCCATTTTCAGAGGGGATAGCTCATGTAAAGATTGGTAAAAAATTCGGTTATATTGATAATTCAGGGAAGTATATTATTGATCCGCAGTTTAATGATGCTGGTTATTTTAAAGAGGGGAAAGCTCAGGTAAAGAAAGGTCAAAAATACGGATATATTGACAAGACAGGGAAGTATATTATTGATCCACAGTTTACTTTTGCTAAACCCTTTTCAGAAGGGCTTGCGTTGACTGGAAATGGTGGATTTGGATCATCTTTTGAATTCAGTGGTGGTTTTAGGTCGATAATGAAATTAGGAACATCCAAAAGCAAAATGTGGTTTATC
>JAGLWB010000234.1 GCA_023133655.1 Bacteroidales bacterium | reverse complement strand
AGAGGCCCTCGTGGTGGTATGATTTTAATTGGGAAAGACTTTGATAATCCATGGGGAAAGGCTACAAAAAAGGGTGTTATCAGAAAAATGTCATCTCTTCTTAACTCTGCTGTTTTTCCTGGTGTTCAAGGTGGCCCGTTAGAGCATGTGATCGCTTCCAAAGCGGTGGCTTTTGGTGAAGCGCTTTCTCCGGAATATAAGGAATATATTATTCAGGTTAAAAAAAATGCAGAGGTAATGGCTCAGGCTTTTGTTGAGAGAGGTTATCATGTAATTTCAGGTGGAACGGATAATCACCTGATGTTGATTGACCTTCGTACAAAATTCCCGGATGTGACCGGACGTCAGGTTGAGAACACACTTGTTCTGGCAGATATTACTGTTAATAAAAATATGGTCCCATTCGACAGCAGGTCTCCTTTCCAAACATCTGGTTTGCGAATCGGTACGCCGGCAATTACAACCAGAGGGTTGAAAGAAAACGAAATGCCTGTTATTGTTGAGCTCATTGATGCTGTTATTGGAGATCTGGAAAACGAAAGCAGGATCGAAACGGTAAAGAAAAAAGTCAATGAAATGATGGCTGATTATCCCTTGTTTGCATATTAATTGATGTTGGTATGAAATCATTATTCATCGTCCGTCATGCTAAATCATCATGGGAGTACCCTGAACTGAGTGATGAGGAGCGTCCGTTGCTTGAAAAAGGCCGGAAAAGAACAAAAAAAATTGTTAATTTTTTAATCGAGCATGGCACTCAGCTTGATCTTATTCTGTCAAGTCATGCAGCAAGAGCTTATGAGACCGCCCGGATCATTGCATATGGCCTTGGTTATCCCGATAATAAAATTGAAATACGCAATAAGATCTACCATGCAGATACAGATGAACTTTTAGATCAACTTTTTGGTATTGATGATCAATTCAAATCAGTTATGATAGTGGGTCATAATCCCGGGTTTACTCGATTTGCCAATTATTTTCTAAATGGAGAAATTGATTGGCTACCTACAAGCGGGGTTGTCAGGATTGATTTTGATACAGATAAATGGCATGAAATAATGGATGCTGCCTACTCTACAGGCTTTATAGTTTTTCCGGGCATGTTGTAATTCACACTTATACGAATGAAGTTATGAAAAATGACAATTCTCTATTTATCAACAGAGAGATCAGCTGGTTACATTTTAACGGAAGGGTATTGCAGGAAGCTGTTGATAAAGCCAATCCTTTGATAGAGCGGTTAAAGTTTCTTGGCATCTTTTCGAATAACAGGGATGAATTTTTCAGGGTTCGGGTTGGGACAATCAACAGGATGCTGAATGTTAAAAATTTAGATTATAAAATCAAATTTGACCCGAAAGAGGTTTTATCTGAGATCAATAAGATTGTTATTCAGCAAGAGGAAGATTTTACAAATGCTTACTGGGAGATTGTTGATGAACTAAAAAAAGATGGAATTTTTATTATTAATGAGAAGCAATTATCTAAGCAACAGGCTCTGTTTGTAAAACAATATTTTAATGACAATATCTGGCCCCACCTTTTTCCTATCATGCTTAATAATATCCACCATGAGAGCTCTTTGATCGATAGCTCTCTATACCTTCTGGTGGATCTTCAATCTGACAACGAAGAAATTGAAAATAACCAGGCTATTATTAAAATTCCAACGGATAATATCTCACGGTTTTTAGTTCTTCCAACAGAAAACGGGAAACACTTCATTATGTTACTTGACGACGCAATCAGGCATTGCCTCTCTGATATTTTTTCCATTCTTGGCTATGATACATACAATGCATATACTATAAAATTTACCAGGGATGCTGAATTGGATATTGATAATGATGTAGCGAAGAGTTTTATGTCTATTATGACCGAAAGTATCAAAAAAAGAAAAAGAGGTGTTCCCGTCCGGTTTGTTTATGAAGAGACCATTCCACCGGGATTACTTAAGAAACTGATTAAAAAGTTAAAAATTTCGGAAAATGATAACTTGAGAAGCGGGGGACGCTATCATAATTTCAAGGACTTTATGTCATTCCCCCATATTGGCCCCGATCATTTGTATTATCCTCCTATGCCTCCTATGCCGCATAGAGATCTCCCGCATAATAAAAGTATATTGGATGCGGTCAGGAAAAAAGATATTATGTTGCATTTTCCTTACCAATCGTTCCACTACATTATTGATCTTTTGC
>JAGLWB010000233.1 GCA_023133655.1 Bacteroidales bacterium | reverse complement strand
CGATAGAAGTCACATTGTCCAATCCTGTGAGACTTGTCATGGAAGCGGTGCTATAAATCTCAAGGTCTCCCCCGATTGAAGTCACATTGTCCAATCCTGTAAGATTGGTAAGAACATCGTTGCCAGAAATTTTAAGGGCTTCCCCGATGGAAGTCACATTGCTCAAACTCGATATATTTGTCAGGGCATCGTTGCTGCTAATAAAAAGGCCTCCCCCAATGGAAGTCACATTGTCCAGACCAGATAAATTTGTCAATGTGTCATTGATACCAATATTTAGGGTTCCCCCGATAGAAGACACGTTGTCCAATCCTGTTAAACTTGTCAGGGTAGCATTACCATAAATACCAAAGTCTCCCCCGATGGAAGTCACATTGTCCAATCCCGTCAGACTTGTCAACGAATCGTTGAATCCAATAGCACTGTATCCCCCGATGGAAGTCACATTGCCCAGGCCCGTTATACTTGTCAGGGAAGCGTTGTAAGTAATTCCAAGGTCTCCCACGATGCAAATCACTTTGTCCAATCCCGATAAACTTGTCAGGGAAGCGTTGCGATAAATCTCAAGGTCTCCCCCGATTGAAGTCACATTGTCCAATCCTGTGAGACTTGTCAGGGAAGCGGTGTATCTAATCGAAAGGTATCCCCCGATTGAAGTCACATTGTCCAATCCTGTAAGATTGGTAAGAACATCGTTGCCAGAAATTTTAAGGGCTTCCCCTATAGAAGTCACATTGCCCAGACTCGATATATTTGTCAGCGCATCGTTGCTGGTAATAAAAAGGCTTCCCCCAATGGAAGTCACATTGTCCAGACCTGTTAAATTTGGCAAAGAATTGTTAGTCCAAATACTAAGGCTTCCTCCAATGGATGTCACATTATTAAGACCTGTTAAACTTGCCAGGGCAGGGTTTATCCAAATTAAAAGGTCTTCCCCGATAGCTGTCAAAACATTTAATCCGTTTAAATTAGTTATATCATCCCCCTGGATTTTAACGTCTCCTTCTATTTCAGTACAACCCGGATAGTTAGTTTGAAAATTGTCTATTTGTTCCTGTGTACTGAAGGTAATGCCCTCAGGCAGGCATGATGATTGAGGTGATGCTGTTCCATAAACGAGAAACAGAAGAAAGATTGCAGCAGCTAATTTTTTCATCGTAATTGAGTTTTGGACTGTTAATCAATCATCAATTTCTCCCTGATTTTCCTTTGCCCTGATATCACTTCAATTAAATACATACCCGGCCGAAGTTGTGATATATCAATGATATTATTAACCGGCTTCTCCTGTTGTACTATTTGCCCTGTTTGATTATAAATAATTACTTCTTCTACCGTTGTTCCATCTTTGCTGATAATAGTCAATTGCCTGTTTGCAGGATTTGGGAAAATAGAAATCTCTTCTTCAGGATTTAGGCTCTTCACAGATACAGCGCAGGCTTCTTCCACTTCTTCCTGGCTGTTACAACCAAGGGCATTATTATATATCTCAATAAATCCGTTAGGACTGATTAGATAATCACAAATACTTTGTACTTCACAAGTGGATAAATAAATATTATCAAAAATGTTTAAACCATTGATAGAGGCTGCATCTATATTGTCCAAACCAGTTAAACTTGTCAGAGCATGGTTGTAACTAATCACAAGGTCTCCCTCGATAGAGGTCACATTATCCAGACTCGTTAAACTGGTCAGGGCAGAATTGCCCCCTATATAAAGGTTTCCCCCGATGGAAGCCATATTGTCCAGACCCGATAAACTGGCCAGGGTAATGTTGGTGTAAATAGAAAGGCTTCCCCCGATGGATGTCACTACATTCAATCCATTTAAGTTGGAGATATTATCTCCACTTATGGTAACATTACCCTCTAATTCAGGGCAATCAGGGTAGTTAGTTTGAAAATTGTCAATTTCGGTTTGCGTGTAAAAAAAATAGTCACCATAGGGCAGACATGATAAAGTAATCCCACAAGCATTTGCCACTTCCGTTGGATTGTTACATCCAGGTGCATTATTATAGATTGTAACCGTTCCATTAGGACTGGTTAAATAATTACAAATGCTTTGCACTTCACAGGTGGATAAGGAGTTATTAATGGTGATTCTTGTGTTTACGATTGAGGATGCATCTATATTGTCCAAACCCGATAGATTTATCAGAAAATCGTTGCCATTAATAATCAGGTCTCCCCCGATGGAACTCACATTGTCCAGGCCCGATAAACTTGTCAGGGAATTGTTGTTCCAAATCGAAAGGTCTCCCCCAATGGAAATTACATTGTCAAGGCCTGTTAAACTTGTCAATGCATTGCTGCCCCAAATCGAAAGGCCTCCCCCAATGGAAGTTACATTGTCCAATCCCGTTAGACTTGTTAGGATAGAGTTGCCTCCTCCAATATTAAGGTATCCCCCGATGGAAGTTACATTGTCCAGCCCCGTTAAACTGGTCAGGGCAGAATTGCCCCCTATATAAAGGCTTCCCCCGATGGAAATCACATTGACAAGGCCCGTTAAACTGGCCAGGGCATTGTTGTTATAAATCCTAAGGCCTCCCTCAAGGGAAGTCAGGTTGGCCGGTCCCGATAAACTGGTCAGGGCGTCGTTTTCTCTAATCCAAAAGTCTCCACCGATAGAAGTCATATTGTCCAGGCCCGTTAGGCTTGTCAGGGCATCGTTGTTATAAATCCTAAGCTCTCCCAAGATAGAAGTCATATTATCCAGACCCGTTAAACTGGTCAGGGCATCGTTACCTTCAATTTTAAGGCTTCCCCCGATGAATGTCATATTGCCCAATCCCGTTAAACTGACCAGAGAACCGTTATAATAAATCCTAATCTCACCCCCGATGGATGTCACATCGTCCAGGCCTGATAAACTGGTCAGGGCATCGTTGTTATAAATCCTAAGGTTTCCCCCGATGGAAGCCATATTGTCCAGACCCGATAAACTGGTCAGGGTATAGTTGGTATAAATAAAAAGGCTTCCCCCGATGAATGTCACATTGTCCAGTGCGGTTAAACTTGTCAAGGAAAAGTTATAGAGAATCCTAAGGTCTCCCCCGATGGAAGTCATATTGTTCAATCCCGTTAGACTTGTTAGGTCATCGTTGTATCCAATATAAAGCTCTCCCCCGACGGAAGTCACATTGTCCAATCCCGTTAGACTTGTCAGGGCATCGTTGTTATCAATATTAATGGCTCCCAAGAAGGCTGTTAAAACATTTAATCCATTTAAATTAGTTATATCATTCCCTTCGATTTTAACATCTCCTTCTATTTCATTACAACCAGGATAGTTAGTTTGAAAATTGTCTATTTGTTCCTGTGTACTGAAGGTAATGCCCTCAGGCAAGCATGATGATTGAGGTGATGCTGTTCCATAAACGAGAAACAGAAGAAAAACGGCAGCAGCTATTTTTTTCATCGTTATTTACCTTTAAATGAAGTTTTTTTATTGTATTTGATATGTAAAGATACAATATTTAAAGTAAAGAGTAATTGTCGGGGTAATTCATTTTGTGTCCAATGTTATGCAATGAAAAATTAATTCAGGGGGTGGGGGCCACAAATTCACTTTTTTTTTGACAAGCCTACCCCTCCGGGTATATATTAAGTGCATCTGTAGATTCCTATTAAATTTTCACAATTACACATATAAAAAACTATATACGATGGGTCGTGTTTAGAATGATTGGTTTTATCTAAATAGTCCTTATACCAAGAAGTCAGTTCTTTTAAATGTTGATTTTAGTATTTCAGAGTTAATTCCAATGCTGCTTCAGTTGTTTTCTGCTTCACTTGAATTGCTTCTAACAAGAGCAGTAAAAGAGGGCCACAAACTCTTTTCATCACCGTACAGGGCTTAACAGGATAAGTGTGTACTTTTTCCTCCCTCTGGATATGGAAATGATACGGCTTCTTACAACGTGTTTTATATAAAAATGACCTCCATATGAATTAAGCTCCTCTTAAATTTGGAATACGCGACGTTTTTCCTTATATTTGTGCGGCTCAACTTGATATGAAACACCATTTCTTTGCCCAACATAAAACAAAAAAGAAACAATGAAAAAGCTTACTCTCACAATCATCATTGGCATGACTGTTATTTTACAGTCATTCGGTCAGCTGAACCCAATCAATAATTTAGAATGGAATCATTGGTACATCTGTCCAAATAATTATTTTATTTTATCATGGGACTTCCCTGATCCTTCCCTTGATACTTTGATTGGTTATAATATTTATCGAGATACTGAATTATATAGATTTCAAACCGAAACTTCACTTTATCATACTGAAGCAGGTGGAAATTGCGGGGTAGATTTTGTAGCCTTCAGCGGTGATTTTTGGATCCACGTAACGGCAGTTTACAACTCTACTTATTTAGAGTCGAATTACATTGATTCTGCATATTGCTATGGGTTTTACATAGGAATAGATGAAAGAATACAACCTAAATTGAAATTGTTTCCAAATCCTGCAACCGGGATAATAAAAGTTGATATACAAAAAAACATTAAAAGAATTTTGATTATCAATCAATCAGGAATAATTGTTCAGGAAAATAAAGAAAAAATCGAAATTGATCTAAGCAACTTTCCAAAAGGAATTTATTTTATAAAAGTAATTACAGAGCAAGGAGAGTTCGTTGAAAAAATAATTCTTGAATAACAGAAAAATTATCGTTGGAAACATTTTGATAAACGCATTAATTGAAATCAAATGAAAAGACACTTTTTTATAGTATCGTTAGTAGGCTTATTCATACTTAATGGATTTTGCCAAAATTTTCCGCCTCCAACAAACCACTCATTATATATAACTAATCCTAATATAATTTACCTTAGTTGGGATCCCCCCAACCGGGAATTATCATCATACAACATATATAAAAATGGAGGCTTATTACAAAATACCACTGATACTTATTATTACGATACGGTATTCTTTGCTTATACAATAACCTACAATATTACAGCAGTGTATACAAATCCGGATGGTGAGTCTGATCCTGACTCATGTATTATGGGAGCTGGCATTTATGAAGCACAAGTTTTTCCTTATTACCAAGGATTTGAAGGTCAGCTTGTAGTACTTTCAACTTCAGCATTAATTGGAAATGATTTTTGGGAGAAGACTACAAATAATCCACTTTCAGGCCAACAAGCGGTTATTTTTTATTCGGAGACAATAGGAAATTCATCAAGAATTTTTAGCCCGCCTTTTTGGCACGATGATACTAATGATGTTGTAAATATAAGCTTTTGGTATAAAATCGAAGATAACCAAACTAATAGCGACGATTTATTTTTTATATATAAACCTGAAAATAGCTGGGAAAATATTGGTCCTCTTCTTAGCTCTGACGATTGGATACATTATGATACAACATTACCTTATACATATGGAATGCAATTTGGTTTTGATGCAGTATCAAATAATGGGGGTGGTGTTTATTTAGACGAAGTTTTTTTTGATGTAAGTTGTGTTTCTGTTTTAGAAAATAATATTGAAGCTCCCCTTTTCGATATTTATCCAAATCCTTGTAATGAAGAGGTGTATATATCATTGAAAATTCCATCAACCACAAAATATAGCTTATCACTTTACAATAGCATGGGAATAATAGAAATAACTATTATTGACCAGTGTCTTCTTAAAGGGAAACACAGTACTTCTATAGATGTAGGTGACTTTCAAAGTGGCGTCTATTTTTTAAGATTGACAGGAGGAGGGAAAACTTTAATAAAGAAGGTGATAATCAATTAGGTTAGTTGGTTTGTGGGCATTTTTTAATAAAATCGGGCCTTATGAAAACAAAAATCCTTCTTTCAATCCTGGCATTTGCACTGATGGTAAGTGCCTTTGGCCAAAAGCCAACACTTGAATTGACCTTCACCGCTATTGACAGTGCAGCTTACGTACAATTGGACAGCATTAAGGTCATGAACCGAACACAAGGAGGTGATACGGTGCTGTATTGGCCCGATACAGTGCTTAATCTCTTTTATGTGGGAATTGATGAATTTAACAAAGAGGGTGAGGCTCTTCACCTGTTCCAAAACTATCCCAACCCGGTAAAAGACCAAACTACTCTCACTCTGTATCTTCCCGAAAAGGGAAAAGTAACTCTGGTGATTACGGACATATTAGGGCGCCAGGTCTTCAACACAGAGAAAGTACTGGAGAGAGGATGTCATTCCTTCAGGTTTACTCCTGGAAGCGGAGAGATATTTTTCTTTACGGCTTATTGGAGAGCCACCAGCAGGAGTATTAAAATCCTTACCTTCGGGAACGGTTCAGGCATTACAAGCTCATTTGAATACACAGGAAGCAAGATCACAGAGCCACAGTTCAAGAGAATAGAAGCTACCCGGAACTTTTCATTCAGCCCTGGTGATGAGCTGCTTTACATCGGACATGCAAACGGCCTGCAATCCGGCATGCTGAATGCCCCGGAAACCAGCGAAACTTATACTTTCCAATTTGCCACCAACATACCCTGCCCGGGCACACCCACAGTGACTTACGAGGGACAGGTTTATAACACAATACAGATTTTCAGCCAGTGCTGGTTAAAAGAGAATTTAAATGTGGGTACCATGATTCCTGGGGAAATGGGCATGAGCAATGATGGAGTTATTGAAAAATACTGTTACAACAACGAACCCGACAGTTGCACCAAGTACGGTGGTCTCTACCAGTGGAATGAAATGATGCAATACACCACACAGCAAGGTACACAGGGCATTTGCCAACCGGACTGGCATTTACCGACCGATGAGGAATGGAAGGTACTGGAAGGGGCAGTGGACAGCCAGTATGGCATTGGAGATCCTGAATGGGATATTTCTTGGGTTTATCGTGGTTTTGATGCCGGCACAAACCTGAAAACTACCAGTGGTTGGTATGGAACTGGCAATGGCACTGGCCTTTATGGCTTTTCAGCCCTGCCGGGTGGCTACCGCCTCATCAATGGTAACTTATTCAACATTGGCTACTTCGGTTACTGGTGGACATCGTCGGAGTACACTGGTTTCACTTCTTGGTACCGTTACCTCAGTTACTTCAGTCCGGAAGTATCCCTGAGCCTCCAATACAAGGGGAGCGGTTTCAGTGTGCGTTGCCTCAGGGATTATTAGACTATTTGGCTATTAACTATTTGGGGTATGCGGTTCCGCCCCATCGAATTTTTTGAAATCTTGAAAACACAATAAAGAAAAAGCGGTACATGGAATTGCTGAATCATGGCAGAGAAAAGGGCGAATGTAAATGAGAAAATATCGGCAGCATTGCAATAACGCATTAGTGTTTTTTATCGTATGTTTTGTTTTTAAATATTAAATGTTGACCTTTACGGAAATAATGGCCTCAAACGGATTATAACATTAATACGTTCCAATTGATGACCTTGGAGGGTAAAAAACAAAAAGTATGAACCTATCCCTACAAGATACGTTGTGTTGGTTCAGATTTGTCGATTCAGTAAGTAAGTTACCTGCCATTTTAGGAGAGACCAACTATGAAACGACTAATATACATATTGATAATTTTCGTAGGATTGACTTCAGCTTGCAACTCGACAGACAGCAGTAAAAATTCAAATTCTACTTCTGGACTTCTTCCAAAACCAGACATTCGAGAACGACTAAAATATCAAAAGGCAACTATTGATACATTGTTTAATCGCAGAAAAGAAAAGATTGAAGTGTTGGCAAAACTGGTTGACACTGATGAATTAGTAAAAGTGTCTAATGGTAACTTCCCCGAAAATATTGAAACGACTTTTAATATTATAAAGGACAGTTTAGGACAAGTAATTACAATATCAGAATTTCCGTTTAGTGAAAGTGGCGATTGGAATATTATTTTGACACATTACTTCGATAAGGACGGCAAGACCTTTGCATTTGAAAGACAAACAAACTTTTTCAATAGTATCTGCACGGACGGAGTTGCTTATGAAACTAAGACCGAATTTTATAACAGCGACTTTCAACTCATTGACAAGGTTTATCGACTTGTAGATGAGAAAAACAATAATTTACAAAAGGAAAGTTGCCAATTTCCATACGACTACGACTATAAAGTATTAGTGGACATTGACAATTACATACGGACGAAAAAAATAAAAAACGGCAGGTAACATGGCATTATAAAAAATTGCGCGGAAACTGATGAGCTTTTCAGTGCGCAACATTTTATATGCCAGTACCGTTACCAGCCATTAGCAAAATCTTAACTATTGATAAGAAATGAGAGAAAATGAAATAAAAAAGATTATAAAAAAACTTGAAGAAAGAGCATTTAGAGCAAACAGAAAATGTCTTATCCCAGGATGTAATAAAGTTGCAATACAATCACATCTATTACAGAAGAACGGGATTATAAATTTAATTTCAGAAAATCAGAAAGTTTATTACATAAATCATGAAACATTTAGAAAAGGATTTTGGGGATTTAAAGAAAAAGGAGTTAATGATGTATTTAAATTTCCAGGATTTTGTGAAACACACGACGATGAATTATTTTCTTACATTGAAAAGGGGGAAATAGATTTTAATGATTATCGGACTGAATTATTATTTTCTTATAGAGCATTAGTAAATGAGAAACGAAAGAAAGAAATAGTGATTGACTTTTATAACAGGATTCTTAATTCAAATGAGTTAAAATTCAATTTGCCAATTGAATATTTGCATAAATTAAAATACAATAAAGAACAGCAAGAACTTGGGATGAAAGATGAATCATATTATGAACAATTTTTTATTAATAATATAAACGATAAAACGTTACAAGATTTTTCATTTATATCAATTGAATTGCCAAGAATAGAAGTATGTTCATCAGCTGTTTTTACATACGAATCGACGAGAGAAATTCAAGAAATGTATAATCAGGTAGGCTCCCATAATATTGACCCATTAACAGAAATATATATTAATTTACTTCCAAGAGAAACAAGCTCAATATTAATTTTAGGCTGTCTTTCTGATAGAAAAAGTAAATGTTGGGAATTTATAGAAAGTTTTATTTCCAAAAGCTATAGTATTACTTTAAAAAAGATTAGTGATTTGTTATTAAACCAAGTAGAAAATTGGTTATGTTCACCAAGTTTCTATAATACTTATTTATTAAAAAATGAAAATAGAATAGTTGAGATTACACATCAATCAATAGATAATATTGATGAAAGGAAAGAGCTTAGGTTTAATTTATTTGAAGAATTAAAATTTAACGGCTGGTAACAGGCGGTCATAAATAATTGCGGGTAAGGTGGTTGCCAAAGTTTTGAAGCTCGCATCAACTACATCACAAACTGAAAGTGAAGTACTACGAAGTCCGCAACGTATTTATACTGCCGACCGTCAGACTGTCTAAAAACCCCCACTGTTTTGTTAACAACTTAAATAAATGTATCGCTGTTACCAGAAAACAAATATGCTG
>JAGLWB010000232.1 GCA_023133655.1 Bacteroidales bacterium | reverse complement strand
AACCGCTCTACCCGGAATATTCGAAGTGATCGGTATTATCTAATTTGGATTATTTTTCGGGTAGAAATTCCCCCCCCAATGAATTATGAATTAAAAAATCATGTTGACAAAAGCTTCAAAATGTATTAACTTCACATATTATTAGGGGCATTGAAGAAATCTCTTGGATTTTTGATAATTTTTAATTACCTTTGCACGCATTTTTTGAGCAAGCAAGTCAACTTATTTATATAATATAGATATATGAAACTTTCTCAGTTCAGGTACTACTTACCACAGGAATTAATTGCAGCACGTCCTCCTGAACAAAGAGACGAATCGAAGCTTATGGTCCTTGATAGAAAAAAACAGACCATTGAACACAGAGGATTTAAGGATATTCTCGACTATTTTTCGGAGGGGGATGTTTTGATCATTAATAATACAAAGGTCTTCCCGGCGATACTTCAGGGGGTGAAAGAAAAAACAGGAGCCGCCATAACTGTGTTTTTATTACGTGAGTTAAATCCCGAATCCAGGTTATGGGATGTGCTTGTTGACCCGGCTCGTAAGATCCGTATTGGAAATAAATTATTTTTTGGAGAAGATGAGTCACTGGTGGCCGAGGTTATCGACAATACTACCTCCAGGGGAAGGACGCTTCGTTTTCTTTTTGATGGGACTTATGAAGAATATAAAAATACCATCCAACTCCTTGGGAAAACCCCTCTGCCTGCTGAAATACAGCGATTGCGCTCAATAGAACCCGAAGATAAAGATCGTTATCAAACCATTTTTGCTAAAACTGAAGGCGCTGTTGCTGCACCAACCGCAGGAATGCATTTTAGCAGAGAACTCATGAAGCGCCTGGAATTAAAGGGGGTTTTTTTTGCAGAAATAACACTTCATGCCGGCCTGGGGAATTTTCGGAATATAGAGGTTGAAGATCTTTCCAAACACAAACCCGATTCTGAGGAAGCCTTTATTAGCCTGGAAACTGCTTCCATTGTCAATAAAACAAAAGAAAACAAAAAAAATGTTTGCGCAGTAGGAACAACTACTATGAAAGCCATTGAGTCGGCAGTGTCTGTCGCTAGGATGTTAAAGCCCTATAGTGGCTGGTCAAACAAATTCATCTTTCCTCCTTATGAATTTAGCATCGCCGATACCATGATCACCAATCTCCACCTGCCTATGTCGCCTATGATTATGCAGGTAGCTGCTTTTGGTGGTTACGACTTTGTTATGCGTGCATACAAAGAGGCTGTTGACAAGAAGTATAGGTTTTTCTCATACGGGGATGCAATGATCATCATCTGATGAAAAAATTTGTTCTTATTGTTGCCGGCGGGCTTGGGATAAGAATGAAAACTGATATCCCTAAACAGTTTTTGCTGCTGGCTGATGAGCCCATTTTGATGCATACTATTCGGGCCTTTTTTCAAGCAACCCCTGATATTACTGCTGTTGCTGTTCTTCCTTCTAACCAGATAGACCACTGGAGAAAACTTTGTGAGGAATATTCTTTTGCTTATCCACACCTGGTTACCCAGGGTGGGAAAACAAGGTTTCAATCTGTAAAAAATGGTCTGGCAATGATTCGCGATGAGGGACTTATTGCTGTTCATGATGGCATCAGGCCTCTTGTCGATAATCAAATTATTATCAATGCATTTAAAGTGGCTGAGAAATATGGTAACGCTATTCCCGCCATCGGGGTTACAGAGTCTGTCAGGATAACCAGCAATCATACTAACAGGCCTGCTGACAGGCAACAGTTCAGGTTAATTCAAACACCACAGGTTTTTCAATCCTCTATCCTGCAAAATGCTTACAGGCAGGTTGACAGGGAAGAGTTTACTGACGATGCAACTGTGATTGAGGCTTCCGGACACCGGATTCATCTTATTGAAGGAGATCCAAACAACATTAAAATTACTACCGCTATTGACCTTCAACTTGCTGAGGTACTTATCAGGGATAGCAAAAAACAAGCACCGGATCACAAATAAAATTTAAAAATTGAGGTTCAATTTTCGTGATAACCCATAAGATCCTTATTTTTGTGATCATAAAACTTCAATCACATGATTGACCGCATAATTTTAGGTATTGACCCCGGCACCAATATTATGGGCTTTGGATTGATTCACCAAAAGGGCAATAGCATTACATATATTAGTATGGGAGTGCTAAAGCTTGGATCGCATACGGATCATCAAAAAAAATTGAAACAGATTTTTGACAAAACACTAGCCCTGATTGATGAATACCACCCGGATGAAGTAGCCATTGAGGCGCCTTTTCATGGGAAAAATATTCAATCAATGTTGAAGCTTGGCCGGGCTCAGGGAGTATCCATGGCCGCTGCTTTGTTTCGATCTGTGCCTATCTTTGAATATGCCCCCAGGAAAATAAAAAAGTCAATTGCCGGCAGTGGGGATGCATCAAAGGAACAGGTGGCTAAAATGCTTGAAAGAATACTCACATTGGAAAAACTCCCACAACAGCTGGATGCCACTGATGGCCTCGCTGCGGCAGTTTGTCATTATTACCAAAGAGATTTAACCCCTGAAGGAGACCGGTATACAAGCTGGAAAGGTTTCGCAAACAAGAACCCCGGAAGGTTATCCAAATAGTTTACATTAATTTCTGATACGCTTGCCACCATCTGTCAGGAATATCATTATTACAGGCTATTTGATAATCCTGATAAGAGCACGGAATAAGGTAATGCCGTTCGTATTTCATTCTCATTTCCGAAGAACAGTTAACTTCCATCCACCATCTGTCGCTCTTCTTGCTTTTATAAAAAACAACCTCCTCTTCCTGCCCGTCTATTCGTACCATATATTTTAGGTAATCCTCTGTGCCCCGGTGTGGAAATTCCCTGATACGTTTATAAAACCCATCGATGAAATACCAAATCATTTGTGCGATCAAAGTAGCGGTCTGATCGTTGCGGTCAAACGATGGGTTTCCTTCATAAAAACCAATTGAAGTTAATTTCTCACTCAGCCCGGCATACCTGCATATCTGACAGGCTTCTTCGCCATTAAATCCATTTGGTGATGCATTTGCATTTCCAGGGGAGTTAGAAAAACGTATGGCAGAAATATCGAAGCTTAGAAGATCGGCGTTTCTGACCAATGGCTCAACTTCTTTCAAATTTGCTTTCACATCACCCAGCCTGTAAACATCAAAAAACATATTCCGCATCAAACTAATCGATTTCTGGTCAACATAATACGTTTGGTATCCAATGTTTGTATAATTAAATAAATAATTAGGCTGATGCAGGATGATATTACTCAAAAACGATTTAGAGGTTATCTCTTCTTCCGAATCTCCAATATCAAATTCGCTATCCACAGATACCAGATTAATAATTTGACCCAGATTTTCGTAGGCTTGATAATTTGCATATGTCAGATCCTGACTCCCACCCAGAATAATGGGTATGATATTATTTTTGATTAGCTCACTTATTACTGTCATGAGGGCAAAGTAGGTATCTGAAACCTTATGGCCTTGCCTGATATTTCCAATATCGGCCATTTTTACCCCAAAATCGCCGGGGAATAGATCATAAAATTTATTTCTTACCCGATCGGGATTTTGGGCACAACCTTCATTATTTTCTGACTTTCTATCTTCATTTACACCAAGGATAACAATGTCGATGTTCGTCAAGTCTGGAAAGTGATTTGGCTTGGTGAAAACCTGGGCTATATCTCCCAGTTTTTTCCTGTTCGGATTCTTGGAAGGCTCATTATTTAATAACTCCAGCGGTGTCAGATAAATTGAAATATCCATATGAAATTTTTTATTACGGTTAATCCCTTTTGGTACAGTCGAAGGAAAAAGCGCTATTTTTTCCTTGATTTTTTCTTAGCCTTAATTGTTTTAATTTGCTCAGCTATCTCAAGGCAATCTTTAAGAGTTAGGCTTTCAGGGTCTCTATTTTTAGGTATCTTATAATTAGATTTCTCAATAGAAATATAGGGGCCATACCTTCCTTTTAGAACCTTGACATTTTTATCTTCCTTAAACTCTTTGATGATATTTTCCTTATCCTGTTTTCTTTTTTCTGCAATAAGTTCAATAGCCCGTGACAGTTGAATGGTTAGAGGGTCATCATTTTTCCCAAGGGAGTAAAAACTGGATTTGTGCCTGATATAGGGGCCAAATCTTCCACTGGCGACAATGACTTCGTTTTTTTCATGATCACCCAATGTTCGGGGTAATTTAAACAAATCAAGAGCATCTTCAAGGGTAATTGATTCCATGCTTTGATTTTTTTTCAGGCCGGCAAATCTAGGTTTCACTGTGTTATCAGTATCTCCCAGCTGCACAATAGCACCGTATCTACCTAATTTAACGTAAATGTTTTTTCCTGATTCCGGATCCTGACCAAGAAGTTTTTCTCCTTTGGCGTTATCACTACTCTTCAGGGTTTCCTCAACCTGCTTATGGAAGGGGCTGTAAAACTCATTTATCATTTGGTTCCATGCCTGCTGTCCTTTAGCTATTTCATCGAATTCCTTCTCTACATCGGCAGTAAAGTTATAATTCATAATATTTTTGAAATTTTTCATCAAAAAAGTATTCACCAGAGTTCCAATGTCTGTTGGAAACAACCTTCCTTTGACAAAGCCTGCTTTTT
This sequence comes from Bacteroidales bacterium, assembly GCA_023133655.1. Taxonomy (GTDB): domain Bacteria; phylum Bacteroidota; class Bacteroidia; order Bacteroidales; family JAGONC01; genus JAGLWB01. The sequence goes on along the minus strand of JAGLWB010000232.1, from coordinate 7,657 downwards.
CTTTTTTTATTTCCTCATTAATTTTTCCATCCATTAGGGTTAAGGTGGTAAATTCTTTCACTGCTCCCTGTTTGTCGCCTTTTTCAACATATTCCCTTCTCTGAATAGTTGAAATGATTGGCGCATATGTAGAGGGCCTTCCAATGCCCAGCTCCTCCAGTTTTCTGACAAGTGTTGCTTCAGAATAACGATATGGCGGCTTAGTAAATCGTTGTGAGGCATTCATTTGTTTAAGATCCAGCCTTTCTCCAATAGTCAACTTAGGCAAAACACCTTCAGACGCTTCATTCATTTCTTCATCCTGTGATTCGAGGTATAATTTCAAAAAACCTTCAAACGTAATCACTTCCCCTTTGGCAATTAATTTTTCATCAACGGTAGATATATCAATAGTTATAATTGTTTTTTCAAGAATAGCATTACTCATTTGTGATGCTATAGCCCTCTTCCATATCAAATCATAGAGCCTTTTTTGCGCTGTATCGCCACTAATGGATGCAGTTTCAAGATAAGTAGGCCTGATGGCTTCATGAGCTTCCTGAGCACCCTTCGACTTGGTTGCAAATTTTCTGGTTTTTGAGTACTCGGCCCCATAAGAATTTGTTATGACTGTCTTGGCTTTGCTAAGAGCCAGATTAGAAAGGTTAACCGAGTCGGTTCTCATGTAAGTAATTTTACCCGACTCATAGAGTTGTTGTGCAACACGCATAGTGTTAGCCACAGAAAACCCAAGTTTACGACTGGCTTCCTGTTGTAAGGTTGAAGTTGTAAAAGGAGGTGCAGGAGATTTGGTAGTTGGTTTGGTTTCAATATTTTCGACAGTAAATTCTGCATCAATACAATTAGTAAGGAAATTCTGTGCCTTTTGCCTGGTGTCGAACCACTGCAGTATCTCTGCTATCATAATCGACTGGCCATTAGCATTTTTGACATAGAAATGTGCAGTTACTTTATAATAAGAAACAGGCTTAAACGACTTGATATCTTCTTCTTTTTCCACAATCAACCTGACAGCCACTGACTGAACCCTACCTGCTGACAACGCTGGCCGGATTTTTTTCCACAGAAGCGGTGAAAGTTCAAAGCCAACAAGGCGATCAAGAACGCGGCGGGCCTGTTGCGCATCTACAAGGTTTTTGTCGATGCTTCGTGGATTATTAATAGCTTCCAGGATGGCCGACTTTGTGATCTCATGAAAAACAATCCTTTTGGTCTTCTCTTCATCAAGACCTAATGCTTGAATCAAATGCCACGAAATGGCTTCCCCCTCACGGTCTTCATCAGAAGCAAGCCAGATCATTTTTGCTTTTTTCGCATCCTTTTTTAGATCTTTAATAACTTTTGCCTTTTCAGGACTAATTTCATACGCAGGTTCAAAGTCGTTATCAACATCAACACCCAAATTTTTCTTTGCCAGATCTCTCACATGACCAAAACTTGACTTTACCAGAAAATCTTTCCCCAAAAAGCCTTCAATTGTTTTAGCCTTTGCAGGCGACTCAACAATAACCAGATTCTTAATCATAATTTCCTCCAAATTTTTCAAAAATGCAATGCCTTAAAACGGCACAAAAGTATACTATTTTTATGTAAATCCATTTTTTTGCTTTTTGTTACCTTCTAAATGAGGTGAAATTTCAATTTTTTTTTGATTATTTTTGCGGCCGCTATCTACTAATCGATTGAAAGAGTGACGATAAAAAAATTATATATAGAAACCTATGGTTGCCAGATGAATTTTTCTGACAGTGAGATTGTAGGCTCTATCATGGCAAACAACGGATATGAAACAACTAAGGATATTAAAGAGGCAGATGTCATATTCGTCAATACATGTTCTGTCAGAGATCATGCCGAGCAGCGCGTTCGTAAACGGTTACAGGAATTCAAATCATTAAAAAAGAAGAATCCCGGGCTTGTTATTGGAATATTAGGTTGTATGGCTGAACGGTTGAAGACAAAATTACTCGAAGAAGAGGAGTATGTTGATCTTATTATCGGACCTGATGCTTACCGTGAATTACCAATGCTGATGGAGACCGTTGAAACCGGACAAAAAGCAATCAATGTTTTGTTATCAGATGAAGAGACTTATGCCGATATAAAACCGGTAAGACTTGGAAGTAATGGTGTCTCGGCTTTTATTTCAATAATGAGGGGGTGTGAGAATTTCTGTGCATATTGTATTGTCCCTTTCACCCGTGGGAAAGAACGAAGCAGAGATCCGAAAACCATCATTGAAGAGGCAAAAAACCTTTTCAACCAGGGATATAGAGAAGTCACACTTTTAGGTCAGAATGTCAATTCATACCGGTGGAATCACAATGACGAATTGATCAATTTTGCGCAACTACTTGAAAAAGTGGCATCAGTAAATCCACAATTACGCATCAGGTTTGCAACTTCTCATCCAAAAGACATATCCGATGATTTACTTCATGCTATAGCCAACAACCATAACATTTGTAAAGCGATCCATCTTCCCTTTCAATCAGGCAGCAATCATATTCTTAACATGATGAAACGTAAATACACACGCGAATGGTATATGGAGCGTATTGAAGCTATCAGAAATATTATTCCCGGATGTGGACTATCGACCGATATTATTTCGGGGTTTTGCTCTGAAACAGAAAAGGACCATCAGGAAACGTTGTCATTAATGAAATGGGTTGGGTATGATTATGCATTTATGTTTAAGTACTCTGAACGCCCCAATACTATAGCTGCAAAGAAATATCAGGATGACATCCCGGATGATGTTAAAGGTCGTCGATTACAGGAAGTGATAAACCTTCAACAGGAACTTTCTCATAAAAGCAATCTTCGGGATATTGGCAAAACATTTGAAGTGTTGACAGAAGGAATATCGCGAAAATCAAACGACTTCCTCTTTGGCAGGAACAGCCAGAATAAAGTTGTGGTATTTCCCCAAAAGGATTACAAACCCGGCGACTATGTACAAGTTACAATAACCGATTGTACTTCAGCAACCCTTCTTGGGGATGTTGCTGAAAGCTAATTCAACTCAACATTTTCGATATTCCCAAAGGTGTCGGCATTGATCACCTCCATGCTAACTTTTTTGCCGTTAATATGAAACAATATCAATGCAAATTCTGTTGAAAAAAATTCAACGGATCCACTCCACGGCAGTTTTTCCTGCCCGTAGTATGGCGCTCCTGCCGAACCATTGGTTATTTGCCAAATCGATCTTTTCATCATCAGTTTATTTCCCTTCCATTCATCAGGGTACATTGGCATGTCAGGGCCGATCTTCATTCTGCTGTAATTGTGTTCATCTCCGGTAAGAAGAGCAATTACTTTTGTGCTATAATTGATCATTAAATCAAGAAACTCATCTCTTCTTTCAATAATCCCACTCACTACAGAATCACCACTGATATAAGGCCGGTTTTGATTATTACCATAATACCACATGTCATCCCTTGCATGTCCACCATTAGGAAAAGCGGGCGTATGAATCGTTACAAAAACATGATCAATATTCTTATCTTTTTCAAATTTTGTCAGGACACCTTTGAACCATTCAAGCTGGTTATCCATTATATAACCATGCAGATTTCCTCCCATGAGTTTTATCCATGAAGCAGAAGGAGCATACCAATAATTAGAGTTCAATACCACCATGGCAATATTATCGAATGTATAATAAAACACATTTTCTTTATACGAAGGAAAGTCTGAGTTCTTTGGATCAGGATCATACACTGATCCGTCCTCGCTCTCAGGGCCATTCAACGGGTTCACAAAGGAATCAGCAAAAGCTTTTTCTGCTGATTCGGTTTCGAATGGGAATTTATCGATAGAAATGCCGTAATGGCTTTGATTATCAAAAACATGAACCAGTGCTTCGTGATTCCCCATACCAGCAATAAACGGGATCTTGTAAGCATATGGTTCAATGGTTCTTTTCCAGTTAGCATATTGCAAAATAGTTTCGCCTCTGTCAGGCGAATACCCGTTTATCATATCTCCGGTAAATTGAAAAAATCTGGCATTCCTGTAAACGCTTAGTGCTGCCATTTTTTTCATAATATACGCATTAACACCGAAGAGATTCCGCTCTCCACCACCATATCCCGAACGGCAATCACTGGCATAAGCAAATATGAAGGCGTTTCGCGACCCCGGCAGAATAGCTGTCCGAAAATTATACGATTCTGTAATTTCATTGATAGAAATGGTATATGTATATTCGGTGTCGGGGTTTAGTTTATCCAGCTTAATTTCATGATGAAGTGTTGCCTGGGTGTCATTAAAAGAGCGGCCGTCTGCCTCTATATATGAAATTACCTTTTTATTTGTTTTGAAGGAGACCACTGCATCTTCCGCAGTTACTAAATTGATGAAGGGGCCTTCAATAATGGAAGTTGCTGTTTCAAACGGCCCTTTCCCGGATATGTTTATCTTTCCGTCAAAAAGGATCTTTCCCTGGGAGTTGGTAATGCGGTAACCCAGTTTTATCAACCCGGTTTCTTCCCAATTCAGGATATCATATTTCCCGCGAAGTTTATTTAAATCTATTTCAACTTTTCCACAGGCAATTTTTGCGTTATCACTGAAAAAAATAGGTTGTTGATACTCAACATCTTCAAACTTAATCAATCCGTAATTCAATAGACCATCAAACGATTCGCTTTTAAAGTCAAATGCTATTCCCTTATCGGTTCCTGTAATGCTGGATTGAAGCATGTTAATGGTATAAGCCGGTTTACTATGCCTGAGGTAATATTTCTCTGATTTGGCTTCATTGAACAAATATAATTTCCCATCATCATCATCATAATGTAAATTCGCATAAACCTTTGGGATGGGATCTGGTGTTTGACCAATTGATAGTTTGCTTTCCAAAACAAAAAGTATTACGATTGCCGAAAGAGCAACTAATGCAGAAGTTTTTTTTGATACGACCATAGCTTGGGTTTTTTTAATGAGATACCTGGAACAAAAGTTAAAAAATAAAAATTATGGATAAAAATAGTGAAAATAACCTTAGAGGGAAAAAGTATTTACATAAGAAATAAAATCACTACTTTTGCACCTCCCTTGAGGTGACTAGTGATATAAGATTTAATGAATAACGATATGAGATTTTAAAATAGATGGGGAAAGAAATTATTGAGCGGGACAAACAGGGAATATTCCCTGAGTTTGATGAAATCATCCAGCGTAGGGATAAGGAGAGATTTTTAAACCAGCATTCCAGGGTTATCTGGCTTACCGGATTGTCGGGTTCGGGGAAAACAACAATTGGCTCAGCACTGGAACGGAAATTGTTCGAGAGGAAATACCTGTCACAGGTTCTCGATGGTGATAATATTCGCTCGGGGATAAACAATAATTTATCATTTTCGGTTGAAGATCGTAATGAAAATATTCGCCGGATAGCAGAAGTTTCCAAGCTAATGCTGAATAGCGGAATTATTGTGATCAATTGCTTCATTTCTCCAACAAATAAAATCAGACAGACGGCTAAAGAGATCATCGGTGAAGAAAACTACATTGAAGTATTTATAAATGCCCCTTTGGCAGTTTGTGAAGAGAGAGATACAAAAGGCTTGTACGAAAAAGCCAGGAAGGGAGAGATAAAAGATTTTACGGGCATCGACTCGCCTTTTGAAGCGCCGCTGAATCCTGACATTGAACTTAGAACCGATAAGTTGTCCGTAGAAGAATCTATCGATAAGGTTTTAGATCATATACTTCCTTATCTTAAATATTAAGTTTGAAATAAATGAAGAAATACAATCTTAATCATTTGCGTGAGCTGGAGTCAGAATCAATATATGTTTTCAGGGAAGTGGCTGCCCAGTTCGAACGGCCTTGTCTGCTGTTTTCAGGTGGAAAGGATTCGATCATACTCGTTCACTTAGCCCGTAAAGCTTTCTGGCCAGCCAAAATACCTTTTCCTTTACTGCATATTGATACAGGGCATAACTTTGATGAGACAATCAAGTTCAGGGATGATCTTGTGGAGAAAATCGGAGCTCAGCTTGTGGTAGGATCTGTGGAGGAATCAATTGAAAACGGGAGGGTTGTTGACGAGACAGGATACAATGCAAGCCGGAATTTGCTCCAAACCACCACATTACTTGATACCATCGAAGAATATAAATTCGATGCTGCCATTGGGGGTGGAAGAAGAGATGAGGAGAAGGCCAGAGCTAAGGAGAGGTTCTTTTCGCATAGGGATGAATTTGGCCAATGGGATCCGAAAAACCAGCGCCCGGAGCTTTGGAATATTTTTAATGGTAAAAAAAATATGGGCGAGCATTTCAGGGTCTTTCCAATCAGTAACTGGACAGAAATGGATGTGTGGCAATACATTTATATGGAGAACATTGAAATACCCAGCCTTTATTATACACACATCAGAAAAGTGTTTAACAGGGATGGTGTTTGGTTGGCCTGGGCACCCTTCATGAAAACAAGAGACACGGAAGAGGTAGTCGAGAAACAGGTTCGTTGCCGTACAATTGGCGATATTACATGTACAGGGGTGGTGCCGTCATCAGCAGATACGCTTGAAGATATTATTAAAGAAATAGCTGCTACGAGAATCACAGAACGAGGAGGTCGATACGATGATATGCGATCGGAAGCCGCCATGGAAGACAGGAAAAAAAATGGTTATTTTTAGAGTCTCCTTTTCTGGCCGACAACGCCCCTGCTTGCAAGGGCACATATATGAAGATCCCGGCCGGGAGAAACAACGGAGAGTAATTTTTTATAGTCAGTATTAAATTAAAATTATGGAGCAGGAATTTTCCAGTAAGGGATATCTCGATATGGAATTGTTACGGTTTACCACTGCCGGAAGCGTTGATGACGGGAAAAGCACACTCATTGGCAGGCTGTTATACGACAGTAAATCCATTTTTGAAGATCAACTTGAAGCTGTCAAACGTGCCAGTATTCTTCAGGGTAATAAAATGATGGATCTGGCCTTGCTTACCGACGGGTTGAGGGCAGAAAGAGAACAAGGGATCACCATTGATGTGGCTTACCGGTATTTTGCCACACCAAAAAGAAAATTTATTATTGCTGATACTCCCGGACATATTCAATATACACGTAATATGGTAACGGGAGCTTCTACGGCTAACGCTGCCCTGATCCTGATCGATGCCCGAAACGGAGTAACTGAACAAACCTATCGACATTCTTACATTGCATCGCTGCTACAAATACCCCATATTATCATTTGTGTCAATAAAATGGATCTGGTTGATTATAAAGAAGAGGTTTTCGAAGAAATAAAACGTTCTATTCGTGATTTTGTCGCCAAACTAGATGGTCATGATATACGTTTTGTACCAATCAGCGCTTTAAAAGGTGACAATGTTGTAGATGTTTCAGATAAAATGCCCTGGTACCGAGGAGGAACGTTGCTCTATATCCTGGAAAACATGCATATAGCCAGCGATAATAATATGATTGATCCGAGGTTTCCTGTCCAATATGTCATCCGGCCTCAATCCGATGATTATCCTGATTACAGGGGTTATGCCGGCCGTGTAGCCGGTGGAATTTTCCATAAAGGCGATCCAATAGTAGTTCTTCCATCAGGTTTTACATCCAAAATTAAATCGATTGATACGATCAATGGAGAAATTGAAGAAGCATATCCTCC
>JAGLWB010000231.1 GCA_023133655.1 Bacteroidales bacterium | reverse complement strand
TCTCGAATGGCTATCTCAGCCAATGCATAATAAATCTGGTCCTGGTACTCTTTGTTTTTTTCATCTTTGAGCATCTTCTCCAGTTTCTTGATGACAAGTTTACTGTTACCCGTTGATGCATCATACGATTGCGCCAGGTTGATTTTGGCATTGAATGACATCTCATAAGGAGGATTACGTTTTATTACCTTCGTATAATATTCAGTAGCAGCTTCATAATCTTTGTTTAACTGATATATCTGTCCGAGAATAAATTCCATTCTGGTTAGGAGGAGCTTATCCCGGTTATCGCTCAATGCATTTTCGAGTGGTGTAATTGCCTGATTATATAAATCCTGTTTGATGTAAAAGTCTGCATAAACAGCTGATAACCGGGCTTCTGCATTTCTTGAAACAGGCTCTTTCAGGATTTTGCTTTGTACCAGGTCTAACAACGATTGTGCTTTATCCCACTCTTCCAGTTGAATATAAGTGTCGGCCAGCCATATCATAGCATCATATTTAATGGGATCGTCCTGGAATCGTTTGATCATGTAATCAAAAGTTCGTTTGGCCATATTGTATTCATGCTTATAAAAATAGGCCGTACCGATGAGTAAATAACTATCGTCGATCCATCTCACGTATTCTTTATCATTAAAATACATTGAGTGACGCTGGATGACCAGGGTGGCTTTCTCAATGGCTCTGTCCATATATGGATTAAGAGACATGCTATTTTCTTTGGTGCCATAATTGAATACAGGCAGCACAAACGTGTAATTTTCCTGAGCAAGATTTAATAACTCCTGTTCACCTTCTTTAAGGCTTTCTTTCCCATTCCAGTAAGCATTATAATGAGCAGTCAGGTTGTGATACACCCTCCGTGAAAATGTATTCTTTTTGGTTGAGCACGACCAGAAAAAGGTTAACAATAAAACGATTATTGTTAACAGAATAGATGAATATGATTTATTAAAACTCAAATGCTGTGTAAAATAACTTAATTGATCGGGTTTAACAGTTAAATAAGAGGTATATAATGCTAAATCTATAACTCTGAAAATGCAAAAATATTTTATTTTTTTTAATGCAGTATAATAATATCTAAAGTATTGGGTAATTGACCTGATAATATAGCCTTATCATGACACTTTTTACGATATTTGCAAAAAAATTATCTCCCGATGGCCGTTGAAGGTAAAAAAAAGAATAAAAAATGGTTTCTTAAATTACGGAGTAAGTACCGGCTGATTATCATGAATGAAGATACTTATGAAAAAAGAATCTCATTCAAAATCACCAGGCTCAATGTGTTTATTGTTATGGCTACAACTGCTATTATACTTATTATCTTAACAACATATCTCATCGCATTTACATCATTGCGCGAATTTATTCCGGGGTATATGGATGTAGACCTGCCCCGAAAAATATATGAACTTCGTTTAAAAGCTGACTCTATTGAAAGAGAGTTTATCAGAAAAGACGTATATATTCAAAATTTAAAAAATATCATCAGCGGGAAGGAAATCGTTGATAAAACAGAGCAATACCCTGATTCATCATTTAATTATGATACTATCAGGCTCATTAGGTCGAAAGAGGATTCTTTGCTTCGGGCTGAAATAGAAAGCATGGATCAATACGACCTGAAGTTTTATGAGAGTAATATTTTTTTCACAAATGAAACATCAGGCGCCAATTTATTATTTTTCTCCCCTTTAACCGGGATCATTACCAATGAATTTAACCCGGGCATCAATCATTACGGAGTAGATATTGTTTCTGACCGAAATGAAGCCATTAAGGCAACCCTTGATGGAATAGTGGTTTTTACGGGGTGGACATTGGAAACAGGCTATGTTATTGTTTTACAGCACCGAGACGATATTATTTCTATTTATAAGCATAACTCTGTCTTGTTGAAGAAAACAGGAAATTTTGTCAGAGCCGGCGAACCAATTTCCATCATTGGCGAATCAGGGGAACTGTCGACCGGACCCCATCTTCATTTTGAATTGTGGAACAATGGAAATCCTGTCAACCCGAGGGATTTCATTACTTTTTAATTAAGATAATGAGAAAAAAGATAGCCATATTAGGCTCTACAGGGTCAATTGGACGCCAGGCCCTGGATGTTGTAAGAAACCATAGTACAGATTTTCTGGTTGAATGTATTACTGCTCAGTCGAATTATAAACTTCTTATTGAACAAGCCATAGAGTTTAAGCCCAATGCTGTTGTTATTGCAGATGACAGGTTTTACGAAAAGGTTCGTAATGCTCTTGACCGGCTTGATATAAAAGTATTTGCCGGGGATGAATCTGTTCTTCAGGTTTTGGAAATGGGTAGCATAGATTTAGTGCTTATTGCGATTGTTGGTTTTGCCGGCTTAAAACCAACCTTGAAGGCAATAGAGTGCGGAAAACAAATTGCTCTTGCAAACAAAGAGACACTTGTTGTAGCAGGAGAGATAGTTATGGAAAAGGCAAAAATCAATGGGGTGGATATTTTGCCGGTCGACTCAGAACATTCAGCCATTTTTCAGTGCCTGGTAGGCGAGACCTGGAACCCCATTGAAAAGATATATCTTACGGCCTCCGGCGGGCCATTTAGGGGCTGGGATGTTAACCAGTTAAAGAGAGTTACCCCAAAAGAGGCATTGGCTCATCCCACCTGGGAAATGGGAAAAAAAATTACAATTGATTCAGCTACGCTGATGAATAAAGGGTTGGAGGTTATTGAGGCAAAATGGTTGTTTGACCTTGATCCGGAACAAATTGAGGTTATTATTCACCCTCAGTCGATCATTCACTCTATTGTTCAGTTTGAAGATGGATCGATGAAAGCTCAAATGGGTATACCGGATATGAAACTGCCCATTCAGTATGCTTTTTCTTATCCTTTTAGAATAAAATCTGATTATTCACGTTTTCAGTTTGAAAATTTCCCGGCATTAACTTTTGAAGAACCGGATTTAAAAAAATTTCGTAATCTTGCATTTGCATTTGATGCGCTTAAGAAAGGCGGGAATATACCTTGCATTTTAAATGCTGCCAATGAGGTTGTGGTTAATGCTTTTTTGGAAAATAAGATTGGTTTTTTTGATATGTCTGATATCATTTGGGATTGTATGCAGATAATACCGTTTATATTAAAACCAGGGTTGGATGATTTTTTTAAGACTGATTTTTTAACCAGGGAAAGAGCCGTCAACCTTTTAAATAAATAATTTCAACTGCTCATACAAGGGGCATTTATATAAATTTTTGAGGAAAATAGAAAATGGAGATTTTGATAAAAATAGCACAGCTTTTATTGAGTTTATCAATACTTGTTATTTTTCATGAGTTTGGGCATTTTATCGCTGCCAGGATCTTTAAAGTGCGGGTTGAAAAGTTCTATCTTTTTTTTAATCCCTGGTTCTCAATTTTTAAATTTAAATATGGAGATACAGAATACGGATTGGGGTGGTTGCCGCTGGGAGGTTATGTGAAGATATCCGGGATGATTGATGAGTCGCTTGACAAAGAACAATTAAAGAAAGATCCTCAACCATGGGAGTTCCGATCTAAACCGGCGTGGCAAAGATTGATCATTATGCTGGGAGGTGTTACAGTTAATGTAATCCTTGCAGTATTGATTTACATTGTTATGTTGATGACCTGGGGAGAAGAATACCTTCCAACCGGGGAGGCTAATAAATATGGTATTTTTTGCGAATTGCCTGCCCGGGAGATGGGCTTAATGAATGGCGATAAAATAATATCCGTTGACAATCATGAAGTTCATGATTTTTTGAAGATCACACCATATATTGTGCTTGAACAGGCAAGAACTATTCAGGTTATTCGCGAAGGTAAGGTTATAGATGTTAACATTCCTGAAGGCTTTATTAGTAAACTTATTAAACAGAAAGAGCCAATTATTTGGCCCAGAATTCCTTTTGAAGTCGGAGATTTCACAAAAGAGTCAGCAGGTAAACAAGCAGGTATTGAGATTGGCGACAGGATCATAGGAATTAATGACAAAGAGCTTCTTTTTTACAGAGAGTTTAGAGACGAAATTCAGAATTACAAGGATGAGGAGGTTGTTTTACACATTGTTCGAAACCACGATACCAGTCAAATGGTTGTAAATGTTCCGGAGTCGGGCTTAATCGGAATTTATCGCAAGAGTTTGGATACCTATTTTGAGTTTTACAAAAAAGAATATAACCTGATTACTTCCGTACCGGCAGGAGCCCGAAAAGCATACCTTAGTATTGGAAATTACCTGAAATCGCTAAAATTATTATTTTCACAAGAAAAAGCGTATGAATCTGTTGGTGGATTCATTACGATTGGTAATATTTTCCCGGCAGAGTGGCACTGGCAATCATTTTGGGGGTTGACAGCTTTTTTATCCATTATGCTGGCTATTTTGAATGTACTTCCAATACCGGCCCTGGATGGCGGACATGTTTTGTTTCTTTTTTATGAGATCATTACACGAAAAAAGCCCAGTGATAAGTTCCTGGAATATGCACAAATAGTTGGAATGATCCTCTTATTTGCATTGCTTATTTTTGCCAATGGGAATGATATCATTAAATTATTTAATAAATAATTAGCTGGGTATTTTATTCGTTTATTTTTTCGTTTAGGGATTTGAAGCCATTTTTTGGATAATAGTTTTTCCTTCGAGATGAATGTCATAATCTTAAGGATTAATGGATTATAAAAAAGGCGGCGAAAGTAATAAATTTCAGATAAATGAGGGAAATTCTGTAAATAAGTATAACTTTTCCGTCATTATTACGTACTACAATTGAATTAAATGAGTTATGTATTTAGAAAAAGCATAACGATTTGATACTATTTGATTTTTTCTTGTAATTTTGTTTAATAAACCAAAATTACTAAGAGTACTTGGAGTGCCTAAAGTTCATTAAATGGAATAATAGAACGTTTAAAAGCGAACAATGAACAAGTAAAGTACTTGCCTTTTTTGTAAAAATCTGGCTAGAACAATAACTTTAGGCAATTTAGGCACTCTAAACTCAAGGCACTGATTAGTTACCAAATAGATTATGAGAATTTTATTTGATGGTATGTTTTATTGATTATTGAAAAAAAATATTAATTTAGCAACCTTTAAAAAAGCTTGAAGACTTAGGTAATAGAATATATGTTAAAGAAGTTTATTGCTGGGATCGCATTATTTTTTTTTCTTTCAGTAACATTGCTGGCTCAGCAGGAACCCCTTTTTAGTCAATATATGTTTAGCAAGTTGTATTATAACCCGGGGTACGCCGGAACAAATAATGCTATTTGTACAATGGGATTGTACAGGCAGCAGTGGGTTGGTTTCAAAGATATGGAAGGCAACGAGGTTGCTCCGTTAACCTATACGGTTAACATTGATGCCCCTGTTCGTGTTTTAAAGGGTGGAGTTGGCGTATCGATTACCTCTGACAAGCTTGGATTTCAAGAAAGTATCAACGTCCGTCTTGGTTATTCTTATCACCTTGAAACGGCGAGTGGCACACTGGGTCTTGGATTGATGATTGGTTTCCTGGATGACCGGATCGATTTTTCAAAATTCAAGCCTGTTGATGATGACCCTCTTCTATCTCAATTAGGGGCAGAAAGTGAAATGTTGATCGATGCTTCTTTGGGTCTGTTTTACAAAGTGCCTGGTCTGTATTATATTGGGCTGTCAGCATCGCAACTTCTTCAAACCCAAAGCCTGCCACTTTCTGAGTCAGGAAGCGTGGCCCTTAGCATGCAATTGAGGAGACATTACTACTTTATGGGAGGGTATACCATTAATTTACCCCGGAGTCCTGGTTTTGAGATTGAACCATCAATATTCTTTCGTACCGATGGTGCATCGTTTTCAGCAGATGTTTCAGCTTTGGTTAGATACAACGATCGGTTCTGGGGAGGGCTAAGCTATCGGTACCAGGATGCGGTTGTGGCTATACTTGGCATGAAATACAAGAATATATATATTGGCTATTCTTATGATATTACAACTTCTGCTATGGGTGGTACCAGAAGTAGCGGTAGCCATGAGCTTATGGCAGGTTATTGCTTTAAATTGGAAATTGAAAAACTGAAACAAAGTTATAGGAACACACGATTTTTGTAAAAAATATATTGTTACCAGTGATATATATACTAAAGAAAAGCAATCATCGTTATTATAGAACGCAAAAAAATCTGATATAAATTATGAAAAGGCTGCTATTTTATTTAATGATCCTGATCATCCTGGGTAGTTGTGGCAACACAGGTAATGGTGAACTTATTGGTGTACAGAATCGCCCCAAGTTTTATCAACCAGATCCCTATGGCATGGCATATATTCCCATGGGAAGTTACACCATGGGTGCCGGAGACCAGGATGTACCGTATTCACAATTACATCAACCCAAGACCATCTCTATTGCTGCATTTTACATGGATGAGACAGAGGTTACAAATAATGAATACAGGCAATTTGTGTACTGGGTAAGGGACTCGATTGCACGTTATATGTTAGGGGATATCCTTCCTGAAAAGTACCTTATCGAGGAAAACCTGGAGACAGGTGAAATTTATGACCCTCCTTATCTTAATTGGGAAGAAGATATCGAATGGAATGGGGAAGAAGAACGTGAAGTACTTCAAGACCTCTTTCTTCCTGAACATGAAAGGTATTACAGAAAAAAACAGATTGATACAAGGTTATTATATTTCAAATATTATTGGATTGATCTTCTTTCAGCTGCCAGGAAAGATTACTCCCAGGGTGATGTCAAAGAAGGCGGACTGTCAAACCGCTTTGAGGGGCTGAGTGACCGTTCGGTTTATATCCGGCAGGAAACCATCAATATTTATCCTGATACACTTTGCTGGTTGCACGATTATGTGTACTCATACAATGAACCAATGACCAAACAATATTTTTGGCATCCGGCTTTCGATAATTACCCTGTAGTTGGTGTTACATGGAAACAGGCAAAAGCATTCTGTGTGTGGAGAACCCAGTTGCAGAATTCTTTTTTGACACAGAACGATGAGGTAACTGTTAATGAGTTCAGGTTACCGACTGAAGCTGAATGGGAATGGGCAGCAAGGGGTGGTTATGCCCTGAGTCCGTATCCATGGGGCGGCCCATATACAAGAAATGGAAAAGGTTGTTTTCTGGGCAACTTTAAACCAATGCGCGGTGATTATGTTGACGATGGCGGCCTTACAACTGTTGTGGTAGGACATTATCCGCCGAATGATTTTGGCTTGTTTGATATGGCTGGTAATGTTGCAGAATGGACCATTGATGCCTATGATGAGGCAACATATAATTTCTCATGGGATATGAATCAAACCTATACCTATGACGCGAAAGAAACCGACCCACCCTCTCTTAAAAGAAAAGTAACAAGGGGTGGATCATGGAAAGATATTGCTTATTACCTTCAGGTTTATGCCCGTTCTTACGAATTTCAGGATACTGCCAAAAGTTTTGTGGGATTTAGGTGTGTTCAAAATTATCTTGGTCGTCAAAAAGGTGATAATCCAAACAGAGCCTCTTACGTTAGAAATTAATTAGTTAGAACCGTTTTATTTTTAAAATATATTTAAACTTATTGAGATATGGGATTAGCGAATTTAGTTAGAAGTAAAGGATTTAAAAACTTCATGTCCAAGCTGTACGGCTGGGGAGCTTCAGTAGTAATTTTAGGAGCACTATTTAAGATAAACCATTATGCTGGTGCTGATATAATGTTGATTATTGGCTTGGGAACAGAGTCATTGATATTTTTCTTCTCCGGCTTTGAACCGCCTTTTGTTGACCCTGACTGGAGTCTTGTTTACCCTGAATTGGCAGGGCTCTATCGTGGAACAGAAATCGATGATGCCCTTCTCAAAAAAGGAAAGCCTACCCAAGAACTTGATGATATGCTTGCCGAAGCAAAAATAGACCAGAAGCTGATTGATAATTTAGGAAAGGGGCTGATGAACTTAAGTACCAGTACATCCCAATTATCTGATATCACAGAGGCTGCCTCTGCTACAAGTGATTACATTGGCAATATCAAAAGTGCCTCAAAAGGCGCCGGAGAATTATCAGAATCCTATGTAAAAACCTCTGAATCACTCAATAAAGATAAAGAGGCTGTTGATGAGCATTACAGTAACCTGAAAAATGCCGCTAAAAATGTTTCCGGCCTGTCATCAGTATATTCTGAAGCGTCAGCTTCTCTGAAATCTAATTTGTCTGCTGCTGATGAATTCTCAGATAGTGTTAAAGAAGCAACTTCATCAGCAAATACTCTTGCGCAAAAGTATAACGAATCAGCCGCAAAAATTCAGGAGTCTGCTGAGAATTTGAATTTTACCGGTTCTGAAGCAGATAAGTATAATCAGCAGCTTAAAAAGACCGCTGAAAATCTATCGGCTTTGAATGCTATTTATGAACTTCAACTTCAGGGATCCAATGAAAATGTTGAGTCAAATAATAAATTACAGGTTACCTTAAACCAGTTCCTTAATAGCCTTAGTGGGTCGATCGAAAAAACATCCACTTATGAGGAGCAGATGACCGCCTTGAATAATTTGTATTTAAAGCAGCTTCAAGGAACAGACAAGCAAGTAGTGTCAACCATACGTTTACAGGAAACACTTGATAAATTCCTTGAGAATCTTAATGCTTCCATTGAGATGACAGCTAAATACAAAGATGGTGTTGATGAGCTGGCACAAAATGTTGCCGCTCTTAACAACGTGTATGGTAATATGTTATCTGCCATGAATGTACCAAAAGGCAAATAACCAGATTAGGATTAATATTGATTTTTTAATTTTACATAAAACATAGTATAGCAAATGGCTGGATATAAGGAAACCCCGCGGCAGAAGATGATAGCGATGATGTATCTGGTGTTAACAGCACTTCTTGCATTGAATGTTTCAAAGGCAATGCTTGATGCATTTATTGTAGTCAATGAAAGTACTGTAGCCACTAATGTTACCTTCTCTGATAAGATTAACAACACCTATGCCAGGTTTATTGAACAATTGGCCATTAACCCTAACAAGGTAAAGCCTTTTTATGATAAAGCCATGGAGGCAAAAAAACTGTCAGAGGAAATGACAAATTATATTGATAGTTTGAAATATGCTGTTATTGTTGCTACGGATACCAGAACTAAAACAATGGAGCAAGCCAGAACAACTCCTCTGAAAGAGATTAAATCGGTGGATAGATATACAGAACCGACCCGGTTTTTCTTTGGCCATTCTGACGATGGGTCAGCCGGTGAAGGGAGAATATTGAAAAGCAAAATCAATGTTTTCAGGACAAGGATGTTGGAAATTGCTTCCCGACCGAAAGATAGCCACCGCCTCGGTATGATTACAGATGGGGATTACAGCGATGCCGATGGAGCCCCTCAAAATTGGGAAGAGCATAATTTTTATTATACCGTGTTGGCTGCTGATGTTGCCATCCTTAATAAGTTGATTACAGATGTGAAAAACGCAGAGTTTGATGTTGTTTCTTACTTGTATAGCTCTGTTAGTGCCGAAGACTTTAAATTTAATAAAATAGAAGCTAAAGTGATCCCACGTAGCCATTATGTTTTTGTGGGAGAAGAATATGAAGCTGAAATAATTGTTGCAGCTGTTGACACGATTCAAGACCCGGACATTTATTACTTAGAGGGAGTTAATGCATTAACTGAAACTAACATTGGTAATGCACGCCAGGTTGAAGGTAGGGGAGCTTTTGCCAAAATTGTGATTCCAGCTACTTCCACCGGAATAAAAAAATATGCCGGGCAGGTTACGGTAATCTCACCAACAGGTGAAGAAATAACTTATCCTTTTAAAGATGAATATCTTGTTGCTATGCCCTCATTGACAGTTTCAGCAACAAAAATGAATGTTTTTTATACAGGTGTTGATAACCCGGTCTCCATATCTGTTTCCGGAATTGGAAAAGAGAAAATTCACCCGAGGATTTCTATAGGCACGCTTACACCAGATCCGGCCAGCGGAGATTATATTGTAAGAATCCCCGGTGGTTCTACCGGAAAAGCTGTGATCAGTGTAAATGCTGAGTATGAGGGAGGCTCCAAATCAATGGGTTTGGCGGAATTCCGGATCAAAAGAGTCCCTGACCCGTCGGCATATATTGCAAATATTAACCAGGGTAATATTGATAAAAACACACTTATCGTAGCTGGCGCTATTATACCCAAAATGCCTGATGATTTTGAATTTGACCTGAATTTCATCATTGTTTCATATACTTTTACATCAGTTAGAAGTGGCGATATTTTTGAACGTCAGGGAAGAGGTAATGCCCTGAGTGAGGATATGAAAAACTTTATTAGAGCCTCCCGCCGGGGTACAAAGGTCTGGTTAGAGAATATTATTGCCAAAGGCCCTGATGGTAACAGGCGATTAGGTACTATTAGCCTTGTTGTAAATTAGGATAACATAATAAATATATATTGTTATGAAAAGAATTGTTTTAATTATTGGTATCGTTTTTCTGGTTGTTGGTACTTTTCAAGCTTCTTTTTCACAGATTTTGGATAGCCCTCCAAGGGACGGGGCGTTTGATAAAGTACATTATCTTGAAAAAAAACCTATCCCTTATGCCTATGTCAGAGAGTCTGATGTTATTTTCAAAAAGCGAATTTGGCGTGTTATTGACCTGAATGAGAAAATGAACCAGCCTTTCTATTATCCTGAAACACCTCATAACCAATGGAGAAGCCTTATGCAGGTTATCATGGATGCTATGAAAGAGGGTTCCATTACAGCTTATGACGCTAACCTTCCGACAGATGAGTTCACCGTTCCTTTAACATTTCAGGAATTGATGGGGACGCTCGAACGAACTGATACGGTTACTTTGCAAAGACCATACCCTCCATACGAACCTTATGATACTGTCATCTCCGTTTCGTTTAGCCCTACCGATGTAAAGAAATTCAGGATTAAAGAGGATTGGTTCTTCGACAAACAACGCTCCATGATGGATGTCAGAATAATTGGCATTTGTCCGGTAGTTGATGATTATGATGAAGATGGAGAATTTAGAGGGTATAAGCCATTGTTTTGGATATATTTTCCTGAAGCCAGACCGGTTTTTGCTAAAGCTGAAATATTTAGCGGCCACAACAGTGCCCAGCGTTTAACGTACGATGATATTTTCTGGAAACGTATTTTTGGAAGCTATATTTATAAAGAAGAGAATATTTTTGATAGAAAAATAGTGGATTATGCTATCGGAATTGATGCCCTCCTTGAAGCTGAAAGAATAAAAAATGAACTTTTTGAATTTGAATTTGAGCTTTGGGAGTATTAACCCGGGTTACGATATTATCTGAAAACTCCCCCAGGGGAGTTTTTTTTTGGTTTCTTTGTTAGTACATCTTACTTTTGTTACATCATTCATTAATTGGAAATGGCATACAGATTTCTGGATACCTCTATTAATTATCTTAAAGGCGTCGGGCCCAAAAGAGCTGACCTACTTAAAAAGGAGGTTGATATCCGTACATTCGGCGATTTGATTGGCTATTATCCTTTCCGGTACATTGACCGAAGTAAATTTCATGAAGTTTCTGACATCAATAGCGATCTGGCATTTGTTCAACTCCGCGGAGAGATCATCAGTGCTCAAATGCTCGGCCATGGAAGAGGCAGCAGGCTTGTAGCTGTATTGCGTGATGAAACAGGTGAAATAGAGCTGGTTTGGTTTAAGGGAATTCAATGGATAAAAAATAAACTAAAGGCTAAGGTTGATTACATTGTTTTTGGAAAACCAACTTATTTTAACGGGAAATATAACATTCCACACCCTGAAATAGAAATTGCTACTGAATATAATCTTGCCGTTAGTGAAACACTGCAGCCATATTATAGCTCATCTGAAAAACTGAAAGCAAAAGGATTTAACTCAAAAGGCTTTACGAAGGTAATGAAGACATTAACTTCAGATCCCCGGCTGCAGATCCCCGAAAATTTATCAAAAGATGTAATAGATCATTTTGGTCTTATTTCACGAGAAGAGGCTTTAATTAATATTCATTTCCCCATTAATCAGGAAATGTTGAGAAAAGCTAATACGCGTTTAAAATTTGAAGAACTTTTTTTTATTCAACTACGGCTGATAAAACATAAAATTATTCGAAGCATTGAGGTAAAGGGGTATAAGTTTCCACTCATTGGCGACTATTTTAATCATTTTTATCATCAAAATTTATCGTTTGAATTAACAGGAGCTCAAAAAAAAGTAATTAAAGAGATAAGATATGATGTGGGTTCCGGTAAGCAAATGAATCGTTTGCTTCAGGGTGACGTTGGAAGTGGTAAAACACTCGTAGCCCTGATGACTATGCTTATGGCTCTGGATAATGGTTTTCAGGCTTGTATGATGGCTCCTACCGAGATCCTTGCGATCCAGCATCATGAATCGGTTTCGCAAATGTTATCCGGTTTGGATATTTCAGTTGAACTACTGACAGGATCAACTAAGACATCTCAACGTAAATTTATACATGATGGACTTGAAAGTGGCTCGCTGAAGATCCTTATTGGCACACATGCCCTCATTGAAGAAAAAGTACGGTTTAAAAACCTGGGGATAGTGGTAATCGATGAGCAACATAGATTTGGTGTGGCACAAAGAGCCAACTTATGGAAAAAAAGCACCCTTCCTCCTCATATCCTGGTAATGACGGCAACCCCCATTCCCCGTACCCTGGCGATGACTCTTTTTGGCGATCTGGATGTTTCTGTTATCGATGAACTTCCCCCTGACCGCAAGCCTGTTAAAACATACCATTATAAAGACTCATCCCGCTTAAGGGTTTTCGGTTTTATTAAAAAACAGATTGAAAGCGGACAACAGGTCTTTATTGTATATCCACTCATCAATGAATCTGAAAAACTTGACCTGAAAGACCTCATGGATGGCTATGAAAGTATTGTCAGGGCATTTCCTTTGCCGAAATATGCTGTTAGTATAGTTCATGGTCAGTTGAAATCGGCAGATAAAGATTTTGAGATGCAGCGATTTATCAAAGGAGAGACTGAAATTATGGTGGCTACTACAGTAATAGAAGTAGGTGTTGATATACCCAATGCCTCGGTAATGATCATTGAAAATGCCGAGCGATTTGGCTTATCGCAGCTTCATCAACTAAGAGGTAGGGTGGGCCGGGGAGCCGATCAGTCGTATTGTATTTTGATGACTGGTGATAAAATGACAATTGAAGCACAGAAAAGAATTGATACATTGGTTCGTACTACCGATGGATTTGAAATAGCTGAAGTAGACTTGCGCTTGCGCGGACCTGGCGACATTCAGGGTACACAACAGAGTGGTATTATCCCATTGAAGCTGGCAGATATTGTGAGAGATGAGAAATTGTTAAAGTATGCAAGGGATATGGCATTAAAAATAGTAGAAGAAGACCCATCTTTAAGATTGAACAAAAACAAGCCACTGGCTGATTACCTGGATGAAATTGATAAATTTCAAACCAATTGGGGGAAAATTAGTTAATAAAGCAGTTGTCAGTAGTTGTCGGTTTGCTTGCAGGCATAATAATTATCGGAATTTGTTATTTTTGTTTCAAAAAAAGGATTGTAATTATGAAGATTTCTTATAACTGGTTAAAGCAATATATCAACCTGGAATTGGAACCCGAAAAAGTTTCGGAATTATTAACCGATTGTGGATTGGAAGTGGAAGGACTGGAAAAAGTCCAGTCAGTGAAAGGTGGATTGGAAGGGGTTATTATAGGAAAAGTTGTTAGCTCTGAAAAACATCCTGACGCTGACAAGCTAACATTGACCACCGTTGATATTGGCCGTAATCAGCTTTTGTCAATTATTTGTGGTGCTCCTAATGTTAAAACCGGGCAAAAAGTTCCGGTTGCACCTATTGGAACGAAACTTTTTTTCAATAACGAGGTTGTTGAGATACAAAGGAGAAGAGTACGAGGCGAACTGTCAGAAGGAATGATTTGCGCTGAAGATGAACTTGGACTTGGAATTTCGCATGATGGTATTATGGAGCTTGATCCTGATGCTTCGGTTGGTATGACTGCCCGGGAATATTTTAATATTACAGACGATTATGTGTTTGAGATAGGTCTTACACCCAATCGTACGGATGCCATGTCGCATTTAGGTGTGGCACGCGACCTGATGGCCGTGATCAATAACCTGCCCGGTGAAAATAATGATATTGACAATGTTGAACTTGTAATCCCATCTGTTGATGCCTATAAGCAGGATAACCAAAACCGAAAAATTGAGGTGGAAATTGCTGATACAAAAGCATGTGGCCGTTATTCGGGTGTAACGATTACAGGCATAAAGGTTGGGGAATCTCCTGAATGGCTGAAGACGTTCTTATCTGCTATTGACATCAGGCCAATTAATAACATTGTTGATATCAGTAACTATGTTTTGTTTGAAACAGGCCAACCATTGCATATTTTTGATGCTGATGAGATTACCGGCGGTAAGGTTGTGGTTAAAAAGCCTGAACAGGGAACCAAATTTACTACCCTGGATGAAGTTGACAGGGAACTTTCCGGTAATGATCTGATGATTTGCAATCTCAAAGAGGGAATGTGTATCGCCGGTGTTTTTGGTGGAATAAAATCAGGGGTTACTGAAAAAACGAAAAATATTTTTATCGAAAGTGCATATTTTAATCCCCGGATTATCAGAAAAACGGCAAAATACCATGGACTACAAACTGATTCTTCGTTCCGGTTTGAGCGGGGAACCGACCCCAATGGTACTGTGTATGCATTGAAAAGGGCTGGATTGCTGATTAAAGAACTGACTGGTGGTGAAATTTCATCAGAAATAATTGATGTTTTTCCCAAGCCTTTTGAAAAATTGACATTTGAAGTTGCTTACGCTAATGTAGATCGGTTGATTGGGAAAAAGATACCTCGTCATATCATTGAAAGTATTTTAGTATCCCTTGGAATAGAAGTGATTGAAAAAAATGAAAACGGATTTCGGGTATTAATACCAACTTATAAAACAGATGTAACAAGGGAAGTCGATGTAATCGAAGAGATCTTAAGGATTTATGGATATAATGCAATCAATATACCTGAAAACGTAAAATCTTCCTTGTCGTATTGGGATAAGCCGAACCCGGGAGGTATACAGATCTTGGTGTCGGGTTACCTGACAGATAATGGGTTTTATGAAATGATGAATAATTCATTAACTTCCTCAGCATATATTGAAAAAGTTAGCGATTTGCATTCCGAAAAGAATGTAAAAATTCTGAATCCAATCAGTAAAGACCTTGACGTTCTCCGGCAAACACTTCTTTTTGGCGGCCTCGAATCGATCAATTACAACATTAATCGTCAGTCTAATGACTTAAAATTTTATGAATTCGGTAATACATATTTTTTAAATCCGGATAAAAAAGAAAAGAGCGATGTTGTTGTGAAATACAAGGAAAACAAACACCTTGCTTTGTTCCTTACTGGTCGAAAAACTCCGGAAACCTGGTATGCCACTGCTGATCAAACTGATTTTTATACACTGAAAGCAACCGTAAATAATATTATTGACCGCTTGGGAATCAACCGGTTTGACTTTGTACTGGAAGAAAGAAAAAATGATGTGTTCAAAAGTAGCCTTGCGTACCGGCATAATGATAAACTATTGGTTGAATTTGGTTTAATAAGTCAATCTTTATTAAATAATTTTGATATTAAGCAGGATGTTTTTTATGCTGATTTTGATTGGGGATTGATACTGAAATTGACCCGTTCTGCAAAAGTTGACTTTAGGGACCTTCCGAAATATCCCGAAGTAAGGCGCGACCTTGCCTTGCTGCTTTCCAATGATATTCAGTTCTCTGAAATAGAAAAGATTGCTTACAGGGTGGAAAGAAAATTACTGAAGAGGGTTAGTCTTTTTGATGTTTTTGAGGGGGGTAAAATTGGAAAGGGAATGAAATCATATGCTGTGAGTTTTATACTGCAAGACAGAAAAAAAACATTGACAGATAAAGAGATCAACAAGATCATGAATAAACTCATTAGGGTTTATCAGGAAGAGTTACATGCAATAATCAGGTAATCTTATTTACGGAGTTCTTGCAAAATAGACCTGGTTTGCTTGTAGTCCGGATAGATCCTTTCAAGATGAGACAGTATTTTTTCTGCTTTTTTCTGCTCTTCCAGTTTGAATAAAGTGTACCCCCAAAAATAGTTAATCTCAGGATCATCGGGATAAAGTGCATTTCCTTTCTCCAACATTACTTTAGCTTCATCAAATCTCATTTGGAAGATAAATAGTCTGCCCAGGTTTTGAAATGCTAACTGGTAATCTTCAAGTTCGATGGCTTTTAAATAGAGCTCTTCAGCCTCAATAAGCGATCCGTTATTTTGTTTGATAACACCCAGGTTGTTGTATGTTGGAGCGTAACCAGGCCCGGGACAAACATTTTTAGACTGCTCAAAACACCTCGCAGCCTCACTTAGTTGTTGTTTCCTGAAATACTCTACACCCAGATTATTCCACAAAATAAAACTTTTTGGTGCGTATTTAACATCATGAGCATAAAGACGGAATGGATCTTTCCAGTCTTTGTTCCTTGCATAAGTAAAAGAACCCATATACAGAAGCCCCAGAAGAATTAAGATTTTTCCTATGGGTATTTTAAAAAAATGAAAGTTTTTTATTTGGTAAATCTCCAGCAATCTTCCAATAAAAAGAAAAATAGCAACAGAAGAAAAAGAAACCCAGTGCTCGCGAAGAGTGGCAGCCAGGGGATAAAAAATATTCATGACTGGCAACAAAAAAATAATGAACCAGGCAAGGAAAAAGATAAATTCATTTCTGGGAATGATTTTCCTGACATAAACATAGATAAGAAAAAGACAAATGATCAGTAGAATAAAGAAATCAACTGTAAACAAACTTGTATTCAGAAAATGATATTCCATATGATAATGGTATGGAATGATAAGAAGTCGAAGGTATGTTATGATAATTGAAGGAAAAGTGAAAAGCCTGACTTCCAACGGAGCATCAGCAATTAATGATAGAGATTTTGTTTGAAGATTTGCCAGATGATAAAACTTGAAAACCAGGAAGGCTAACAATGTTGCAAGAAAAATGGTCAACAGGACAAGATAAAATGGTTTATGGTTAAAGAATATTTCTTTTTTCCAGATGAACATGAAAATAATTACCAATGGAAGGAATACAGTATTCTCTTTAGAGAAAAGTGCAAATAAATAAAATAATAATGCTAGTGTTGCCCATAAATACCGTTGTTGGGATTTAAAGGTCCGGGTGACCAGAAGAAGTGATAAGAAACTAAAGAATGTACACAAGACATCCCCTCTGCCTGCGAGATAAGTAACATTTTCAATATTAATAGGATGAATACAAAAAAATAATACGGTGATAAAAGACAACCCTGGCCGAACCCCCAGATTCCTTAAAGTTAATAACAAGAAAACACAACTCAGGAAAAATAATAGCAGATTGGTGATATGATATCCTGTTGGGTTTAATCCCCCAATTTTGTAATCTAATGAGTAAGATAATATTTGAACCGGCCGGTAAAAAGAAGAAGATTCAAGAGATCCTCCAAAAGCACCGGTTGTAAATATCTTAATTACGTTCGTTTCCCCTTTGATAGAATTATTGCCAACAATCATAACTTCATCATCCCATAAAAACGGTGCATTCGGGATATGGTGATAAACAACAATAATCGCCAGGAAGATAAAAAGTACCTGGAGTTTTAAAGAAGAAAAAAGATTAATCTTCATATCAATTTCAAAGATATCAATTATTTTTTTTCATTGAAATATATTATATTCTTTACTTTTGTCAGCCACCTATAGGTGGAGGCCAGGTTTTCTTAATAATCTAATGAGAGAAGCAGGACAATATGGGGAAAATTCGTACTTTTATGGGGTGAATCCTGAGATCTGGTTATCTTGATTCATGATTATGATTATAAAGAAGGATTAACACTATGGATGTTCAATCAATTAAGCTTCGATTCGGTATTATTGGCAATTCACCTTTATTGAACAGGGCCATTGATATTGCCAGTCAGGTTGCTCCTACTGACATTACGGTAATGATAAATGGAGAAAGCGGAACAGGGAAGGAAGTTTTCCCCAAAATCATTCATCAGTTGAGTCCTCGCAAGCACGGGTCATATATTGCTGTTAATTGTGGAGCCATTCCCGAGGGCACAATTGACTCGGAATTGTTTGGTCATGAAAAAGGCTCCTTCACAGGAGCTCATGAATCCCGAAAAGGATATTTTGAGGTGGCAAACGGAGGGACTATTTTTCTGGATGAGGTAGCTGAATTGCCTCTGTCAACACAAGTCCGGTTACTCAGGGTTTTGGAAAGTGGTGAGTTTATTAAAGTAGGCTCATCAAAAGTTATTAAAACGGATGTTCGGATTGTTGCAGCCAGCAATGTTGTCCTTTTTGATGCTATACGGGAGGGTAAATTCAGACAGGATTTGTATTATAGGTTAAATACTATACCTATTTTTGTTGCCCCGTTGCGCGAGCGTAAAGAAGATATTGTTTTGCTTTTCAGGAAATTCTCCACTGATTTTGCTGATCGTTACCGTATGCCCTCATTGAAACTAGATGATGAAGCTACTAACTACCTGATGAATTTCAGGTGGCCGGGAAATGTGCGGCAGCTAAAAAATATTACTGAACAGATATCAATTATTGAAGAAAATCGGCTGTTGAATGTCGAAACCCTCAAAAAGTACATCCCTGAAACGCAGTACAGTGAACTTCCGGTGTTGTATTCAAGGGACAAGGGGAAAAACGAATTTTCAGAAAGAGATCTGTTATACAAGGTATTGTTTGATATGAAGAAGGATATCAATGATTTGAAAAAACTGGTAACTGATATCATGACAAATGAAGGCATTTCACAGGATTTACAGGAAAATAATGCTCAACTCCTCAAGCAACTTCATTATGACCTTGAACCAGCTGAGTTTGAAAGCCCACAGGTTCAGATTCAACCGGAACAACTGGAGCATTCTTCAGGGCACATCCAGCATCCCGAGGTCTTGGAGGAATCCTTATCATTGCAAAAAAAAGAAATGGACATGATCAGGAAAGCACTGGAAAAGCATAATGGGAAAAGGAAAAATGCTGCAAAAGAACTGGGAATATCTGAACGTACATTGTATCGTAAAATAAAAGAGTACGATATAAGATAATCACAGATTATAACACAACAACTTATAATGAAACGAGGTGTAACTTATATTATCTTATTTGTTTATATCACTTTATTGTCGGCATGTGGGGTGTATTCATTCACTGGAGCATCTGTGTCGCCTGAGGTGAAAACGGTTTCAATTGATTATTTCCCCAATAAAGCCCCATTAATTCAAGCTACTCTCAGCCAAACATTTACAGATGCATTAAAGGATAAGTTCATTTCTGAGGCCAACCTGGATTTGATGCCAGATAATGGCGACCTCCAACTGTCGGGTACCATTATTGGGTATTCAACAAAACCTATTGCTATTAAGGGGAATGAAACTGCTGCCCTAAACAGGCTGACTATCACCATAAAGGTTAAGTTTATCAATACGGTTGATGAGACCCAAAACTTTGAGTCTAGCTTTTCACGCTTTGAGGATTATGATAGCTCAAGAGACCTGGCTTCTGTTGAAGATGTTTTGATTGGACTAATAAACGAACAGATTGTAATAGATATTTTTAACAGAGCTATAATTAACTGGTAATACCATAACTTGTTTTTCAATGAACCGTCAACAGTTTGAAGAGTTTATTAATCACCCTGAAAAATTAGATGACCAGAGCATTTCTTTGCTTGAAGAGCTGATAAAAGAATTCCCTTACTGTCAGACTACCTATTTGCTATTAGCCAGGAATATGAATAATGAAAATAGTATTCAGTTTAACCACCAGCTAAGGGTCACAGCCGCCTATGCTCATAACAGAAAAGTACTTAAACACTTCATTTCAGGCGTTCCGGTTTCTATTGACGATAAACTCATGAAAGAAACTGTTATTAAAGAAGAAGACGAGTCGACAGAAGTTGGTTTAGAACTGATCGGGGAAATGAAAAAGCTTATTTATGAGCTTCAGGCTGATAGGCTCAGCAGTAGACCGGTTTATGATATCCAACGGGAATTAGGTGATGAACCCCACCCCATCCTATTAGATGAAGAGCGTAGGGCGAAAGACAAGCTCATTGAGAAATTTATTAATGACGAACCAAGGTTAAAACCCTCTAAGGGAGAATTTTTTGATCCGGTCCGGATAGCAAAAAAAAGTATCACGTTTAACGAAGAAATTGCTTCCGAAACCCTTGCCAGGATATATGTCGATCAGGGGAATATTGAGAATGCGATTAAAATTTATAAGTTTTTAAGTTTGAAATTTCCAGAAAAAAGTAGTTACTTTGCAGCCCTAATTGAAAATTTAGGAAAGTAAAGTTATAACTTATTCAAAACTAACAATATATAGAAATGGGATCATATGTTTTACTTATCGTATTAATCATTATAACCAGTATACTACTTGGTTTGATTGTTCTTGTCCAGAATCCTAAAGGGGGCGGATTGGCTTCTAATTTTGCATCTTCTAATCAGTTTATGGGTGCAAGAAAGACGGCTGATTTTCTTGAGAAGACCTCCTGGACGCTGGCTATCGTTTTACTTGTTCTCAGTTTAGCTACTATATTAGCTATTCCGCGGAATGTTGCTGATACCGAGATACAACAAAGTGAAATCCAGCGGATGGCAGAGGAAGATCGATCAGGGGCTGTCCCTGTTGATTATCAGTTGCCGCCTGAAGAATAGACGGTATAAAATAGATCCAATGGGTTTAAAAATGTCAGAATGTCATATTATTCTGACATTTTTTTGTTTTATAGGGATTGGCATGAAATATGCAAAAACAAACTGATGTTATTGAATTTTATTTTTTTACATTAAACCGTACTAAATATGACAAAGATTAAAATTAAACCATTAGCTGACAGAGTACTGATTGAGCCGGCATCCGCCGAAGAAAAAACAATTGGGGGCATTATTATTCCTGATACAGCTAAAGAAAAACCACAAAAAGGGATAATTGTAGCTGTTGGATCCGGGAAAAAGGATGAGCCGTTGACAGTGAAAGTTGGTGATACGGTATTGTATAGTAAATATGCCGGCACCGAGATTACACTCGACCAGAAAGAATACCTGATCATGCGCGAATCAGATATTGTTGCAATTATCTAACAAGTAATTAGTTAAAAAATTATTAAACGTTTATTCTAACAAAAACAAAAACATAAAAAAATGGCAAAAGATATTATTTTTGATTTAGAAGCGAGAACTGCCTTGAAAAAAGGGGTTGATGCATTATCAGATGCAGTAAAAGTAACATTAGGGCCCAAAGGACGAAATGTTATTATCGATAAATCATATGGGGCACCTGCTATAACCAAGGATGGTGTAACAGTTGCAAAGGACATAGAGCTGGAAGACGCTGTTGAGAATATGGGCGCTCAAATGGTTAAAGAAGTAGCCTCAAGAACCAGTGATATTGCCGGAGACGGTACAACCACTGCAACAATACTCGCACAGGCAATTATTACAACCGGATTGAAAAATGTAACTGCCGGTTCCAACCCGATGGACTTGAAAAGAGGTATCGACAAAGCGGTAATTGCTGTCATCAAGAGCCTTCAAAAGCAAACTAAACAGGTAGGTGATAGCATTGAAAAAATTGAACAGATCGCTTCAGTTTCTGCTAACAATGACATATCGATTGGTAAACTTATTGCTGAAGCAATGGGTAAAGTTAAGAAAGAAGGGGTAATCACTATTGAAGAGGCTAAGGGCATTGAAACAACTGTTAAAGTTGTTGAAGGTATGCAGTTCGACAGAGGTTATATATCTCCCTACTTTGTTACTGATACTGAAAAAATGGAAACGGCTTTTGAAAATCCGTATATTCTTATTTATGATAAGAAAATATCTACCATGAAGGATTTGCTTCCAATTCTTGAAAAGGTTGCCCAATCAGGTCGTCCTTTATTGGTTATTGCTGAGGATGTGGATGGAGAAGCACTGGCAACTATGGTTGTTAATAAACTAAGAGGTTCCCTGAAAATCGCCGCTGTGAAAGCCCCTGGTTTTGGTGATAGAAGAAAAGAAATGCTTGAAGATATAGCTGTTTTAACCGGCGGAACAGTAATTTCAGAAGAAAAAGGATATAAACTGGAAGATGCTGATCTGTCGTATCTGGGTGAAGCTGAAAAAGTAACCATCGACAAAGATGATACTACTCTCGTAGGTGGTAAAGGCGACAAAGCAGCTATCAAAGCAAGGGTGAACCAGATCAAAACCCATATTGAAGATTCTAAGTCAGATTATGATAAAGAAAAATTGCAGGAACGACTTGCTAAGTTAGCCGGAGGTGTTGCAGTTATTTATGTAGGCGCAGCCAGTGAAATGGAAATGAAAGAAAAGAAAGATCGTTTCGATGATGCATTGCATGCTACAAGAGCGGCCATTGAAGAGGGGATCATCCCCGGAGGTGGAGTTGCTTTAATCAGAGCTATTGAAGGTTTAGATAAAGTTAAGTTTGAGAATGATGATGAAGAAACTGGTGTGGCAATTATTAGAAGAGCCCTTGAGGAGCCTTTGCGTCAAATTGTTATGAATGCCGGTTTGGATGGATCTGTTGTGGTCCAGAAAGTTAAAGAAGGTAAAGGTGACTTTGGGTTCAATGCCAGAACTGATCAATATGAGAACCTGTTAGGCTCCGGAGTTATTGATCCTACAAAAGTAACTCGTGTTGCGCTTGAAAATGCAGCTTCTATTGCAGGTATGCTACTGACAACCGAATGTGTGCTTGCCGACATTAAAGATGAAAATCCTCCTGCAATGCCACCTGGTGGTATGGGTGGAGGAATGCCGGGAATGATGTAATCATTCTAAATCAATATATCACAGGGG
>JAGLWB010000230.1 GCA_023133655.1 Bacteroidales bacterium | reverse complement strand
GAATAGCGATGTTTTGGTTATTTTCGACAGCATACATGTTGATGTACAGGAAACAGGGTTGAGCTATGTGAACACACACCGTCTGTATAAGGTTTTAACAACCAATGGCGCTAAAAGACTAAGTGTTATCAAATACGGTTATGATCCCTCATCTGCTTATGCAGAAATACAAAAAGTTATAATTTACCGCAAGGATGGTACTATTGATGAACTTTCTCCGGAAACAGTAACAGATTACCCGGCACCAGCTCGTATGATCTATTGGGGAGCAAGAGAGAAAATGATAGCTGTCGGACGACTGGATCCCGGCGATGCTGTCGAAGTATTTCTTTTCAGAAAAGGTTTTACCTATGCTCTTCTTCAAGGTGGCGATGATGATGAAAGATACATTCCCCCCATGCGTGGACATTATTATGATATCGTCGAATTCTGGAGTTCCGATCCAATAATAACCAAGGTATACCAGGTGGCAATACCACATGATAAACCTTTGCAATATGAATTTTATAACGGCGAAGTCCAATCATCTGCTGTTTTTCGCAACAATAAAATTATTTATACATTTATTAAGAAAAACATCGAGCCATACAAAAGAGAACATGGCATGGTGGGAAACCCGGATGTATTCCCAAAACTTCTTATGTCAACCAGTCCGGACTGGAAGGCAAAGTCATTATGGTTTTATGGTGTGAACGAAGATTATGGCAGTTTTGAATCAACTCCTGAGATTCAATCAAAAGTTGATGAATTATTGGCTGAAGCTGAAAATGAATTGGATTCAATTACGATTCTTACTCACTGGGTAGGTGATGAAATTCGTTATTTGGGTATTTCAATGGGTGAAGGAGAAGGGTTTACCCTGCATTCAGGCCAGATGAACTTCACCGATCGTTGTGGTGTTTGCAAAGATAAGGCTGGTATGCTGATTACCATGCTCCGGGCAGCCGGTTTTGAATCTTATCCGGCAATGACTATGGCAGGGTCGCGTATTGATTACATTCCAGCTGATCAGTTTAATCACTGTGTTACGCTCGTTAAGCTGAACAACGGTGAATATAAATTACTTGACCCAACCTGGGTTCCATTTGTTCGGGAGCTATGGTCAAGTGCTGAACAGCAGCAAAACTACTTGATGGGAATACCTGAAGGTGCCGACCTGGCCATTACACCTCTGTCGCCTCCCGAAAATCATTTCTTCAGACTTAACGGAATTTCAGAGATCTATACTGATGGTACCCTGGTCGGAGAATTCACCCTGACGGCAGAAGGACAATCCGATGCCGCTATCAGAAGTTTATTCACAAGAAGTTACAAAGCCGGTTGGGAGGCTGCATTAGAAAGAGAAATACTTAGAGTTGCCCCATTAGCTGAGGTAACCGAATGGGATTATGGTGATCCGTATGATTATCTCTCCGGCCCAATAATTATCACTGTCAAATATCGCATACCCGATTATGCCCTGGTAACAGACCAAGAAATCATTTTCCAATCGCTCGTAGCCTCCAACCTCTTTAAAAGAGGAATGGCTCATTTGTATCAAAACACCAACCAGGAAGAAAGAAAATATCCTTTCAGAGACAGGTGTTCCAGGCAGGTGGAGCTAACCGAAACTATTACGGTTCCCCCGGGCTATACAGCCATCAATCAATCTTATTCTACTGCCTCAAAAGGCGATTATGCCACATTTGATGGAAGTATTCGTCATGCTGGCCGTACTATTGACGTTGAGGAAACAATAATTCTCAAAAAAAGAATTTATGATCCGGATGATTGGGA
>JAGLWB010000023.1 GCA_023133655.1 Bacteroidales bacterium | reverse complement strand
ATAAAAGATAAAATCCTGGCAGCTAAAAGAGCAAAAATCAGACATATCATTTTGTCAAAGGAAAATACAAAAGATATTGGTGAAATAAAGGAGAAATATATTAAAGGTGTTGAATTTCATTATATTGCGGAAATGATTGACGTAATTGATTTTGCCCTTCTTAATGAAAAAGTAACACCCCTGCTCAATTAAATTAACCCCTCATGGTTAAAACGGGTTTTCATAGTGTCATTTTATTTTTTTTCTTGCTCTTACTTTCCTTTTGCCAACCCAAAACTAAAAGAAATAGTGATAAACAAGTCTTTCGTTACAATGAAGCTTCAGGTATTACCTCACTCGATCCCGCCTATGCCGTTAACCAGGCAAATATCTGGGGAACAAATCAATTATTTAATGGACTGGTCCAGCTTAATGACAGGCTTGAAATAATTCCGGCGATTGCGCATTCATGGGATATATCGCCTGATGGGCTTAAT
Source organism: Bacteroidales bacterium (assembly GCA_023133655.1). Taxonomy (GTDB): domain Bacteria; phylum Bacteroidota; class Bacteroidia; order Bacteroidales; family JAGONC01; genus JAGLWB01. The sequence continues at coordinate 13,176 of JAGLWB010000023.1, read as the reverse complement.
TATTCTTTTTATCTCAGGACGGATGTTTTTTTTCACGACCATGATGGCTTTCCCGAAGGAAAAGGTAGAAAAGTAACTGCTGACGATTTTGTTTTTAGTTTTAACCGGATCCTTGATCCAACTATTGCATCACCCGGTGCCTGGGTTTTTAATTATGTTAACAGAAGCCATGACAAACCTATGTTTACAGTTGAAAATGATTCAACCTTAAACATCAGATTAAAGAGGTCATTTCCTCCGTTCCTTAGTTTATTAAGCATGCAATACTGTGCCGTTGTTCCAGAGGAAATTGTAGCAAAGTATGGTACTGATTTTAGAAGAAATCCGATTGGAACCGGACCTTTTATGTTTAAATATTGGGAAGAGGGAGTGAAGCTGATTTTTGTAAGGAATGAGAATTACTTTGAAAGAGAAGATGGACATCCTTTACCATATCTCGATGCTGTTGCTATTACTTTTTTAATTGATCAGCAATCTGCTTTTCTTGAGTTTGTGAAAGGTAACCTTGATTTTCTTTCAGGAATTGACCCCAGTTATAAAGATGAATTGCTTACAAGCCGCGGTGAACTCAACCCCAAATACCACGATAAATTTTACATGATAACCCAGCCGTACCTCAATACTGAATACTTGGGTTTTCTGGTTGATCCGGAAATTGGGGATAAAAGTGATCCCTTAAAAAATATTGCCATTAGAAAGGCTATTAACTATGGTTTCGATCGCAAAAAGATGATTAAATACCTGCGAAATGGGATCGGAACCCCGGGCTTTTATGGTATCATTCCACCCGGATTACCCGGATTTAATTCATCTGAAGGCTTGAAACAGGAGTTTAATCCTGATAAAGCAAGAAGTTACCTTGAAAAAGCTGGATTTGATAGCGGTGAAACACTTTCAGGAATCACCCTTTCAACAACCTCCGAATACCTCGATCTTTGTGAATACATTCAACATCAACTTTCAGAAATAGGCATCGAAATTGAAATTGATGTAAACCCACCTGCAACGTTAAAGGAATTGAAAGCGCAAGCAAAATTGCCTTTTTTTCGTGCTTCGTGGATTGCAGATTACCCGGATGCCGAAAACTATTTATCGCTCTTTTATGGAAAAAACTTTTGCCCAACCGGACCCAATTATACGCATTATTATTCAAGTGTGTATGATAGCCTTTTTGACGCCGCTATGACCCAGAGCAATGATTCTTTGAGGTATCGTAATTATATGAAAATGAATCATATAATCATGGAGGAATCCCCAGTTATTATTTTATATTATGATCAGGTATTGAGGTTTGTTCAGAAGAATATCGAAGGAATTGGAAGTAACCCGATCAATCTTTTGTCATTAAAAAAAGTAAAAAAGACAATCAATTGGTAGATCAAGGGTGATTAAATTTTCAAATTTTCAGATTTTCAGATTGGATTAGTTTTTTTACTTAATTTTACGGCTGCGTAAGTTAACCTTCACTTAAAATAAATGGGCCTGATTAAACAAATACATGATTATTTCTGGCATAGGTATTATGACAGGGAGTTGGCTAAGCTGAATAGAAAGAAAAAAATAATAAATATTGAACAGGCGGGAAATATCGGCATTCTTTTTAATGTTGTGGATGTCAAAACTTATGAAAAAGTAACGGGCTTTGTGAGGTATCTGCAGGACAAGGGAAAGAATGTAAAAGTTTTAGGATTTATCAATAATAAATCCACTCCGTATTATTGCCCTCCCAAATTAGCCTATGATTATTTTACAACGAAAGACTTAAACTGGTACAAGAGGCCTTCAAATCATTTTGTAAATGATTTTATGCGATTAAACTTCGACCTTTGCATCAATCTTGACCTGCATAATTCAAAACCTCTTCAATATGTTTCCGGATTGTCGATGGCTCGATTGAAAGTGGGGCCCTGGAGTGAGGATAGTGAGAAATTTTTCGATTTAATGATAAAAATTGATGATAAAGACGATTTATCTGAATATATTAAACAGGTGAATTATTACCTTTCCCAATTAAAACCAAGTACTAATGAAAAGATATAAGTTTATTACATTTATGCTTTTTGTGTTTTGTGTAAATCTATATTCGCAAAATGTAAATCCAGTATATTCACATGATGAGTCAGTTGAAGAAATGCTTGCCAGGAAAGGCGAAGTGTATTTTTCATTCCAGATTAGCTCCAGGAAAGAATTGATTGAGTTTACGGATATTGTATCAGTTGATCATTTTAATGATGACACGGTTTTTGCTTATGCAAACCGGAAAGAATTTGAGGCCTTTCTGAAAACCGCTACTCCTTATTTTTCTCTTCCCCACCCCGGAGAGCTTATTCATCCGGCCATGAAGGAGGTCGTCAATCTTAGGGCTTTAACCGAGTGGGATTTCTATCCTACTTATGAAGCTTATGTTGACATGATGTATGAATTTGAGAGCGTGTATCCTGATATATGTGTGGTTGAGAATATTGGAACGTTACCGTCGGGTAGAGAATTATTGGTGGCAAAGATCACTGATAATGTGAATGAAAGAGAAGATGAGCCTCAGTTCTTGTATACCAGTACTATGCACGGAGATGAAACAACCGGTTATATTCTTATGTTGCGTTTAATGGACTACCTTTTATCAAACTATAATTCAGACCCTCGTGTGACAAACCTTGTTAATTCGATTGAGATTTGGATTAACCCGCTTGCAAACCCCGATGGAACTTATGCAGCAGGTAACCACACCGTAAATGGTGCAACAAGATATAACGCAAACAATGTTGACCTCAATAGAAATTACCCTGACCCGGAAGATGGCCCACATCCTGATGGTAACCCATGGCAACCTGAGACCATTTACTTTATGGATTTTGCAGAAAATATGGATTTTGTAATGTCAGCTAACTTCCACGGTGGTGCTGAATTGATTAATTATCCCTGGGATACATGGGTTCAACGTGCTGCTGATGACAATTGGTGGATATATGTTTCTTATGAATATGCCGATACTGTTCATGCAAATTCCAGCGGGTACTTTTATGATTTAGGAGATGGAGTGACCAACGGTTATGATTGGTATACCATAAACGGAGGCAGGCAGGATTATATGAATTATTTTCAGTATTGCCGCGAAAGTACAATTGAGCTATCAAGTGTTAAATTGCTTCCTGCTTCGCAGTTGCCTGCGCATTGGGAATACAATTACCGCTCGTTTTTGAATTACATGGAGCAAAGTTTATACGGTGTTCGTGGTGTAGTGACCGATTCTTTATCAGGAGAGCCAATCAAAGCAAAAATATTCATTGATGCTCACGATATCGACAGCTCACATGTATACTCCTCTCTTCCGGTGGGCAATTACCACCGTTTGTTGTTTGAAGGAACCTATGATATTACTTACACTGCTGAGGGGTATTACCCAAAGGAGGTTCAGCAGGTGAACGTCGTTAATGGTATGTCTACAATTCAACATATTCAACTTGCTCCAGGCGACCTTATTGCCGGTTTTGCGGCATCTCAGACTGTTATTCCTGTTGGGGGAGAGGTCGAATTCACCGACCAGAGTTATGGAAATATTACCACATGGGAATGGCAATTTGAAGGAGGATCACCTGAGTATTCATCCGAACAGAATCCGGTTGTTTCGTATGCCGAGCTTGGTACATATGATGTTACATTAACAGTGTCAGACGGTACACAGTCTAATACCTTGGTTAAAAGTGATTATATTATGGTCAACCTTGAGTTTATTATGGCAAATGATATTGTGGAGACTTCTGAAGGAGTTTTTTATGACTCCGGCGGGGATCAGGGGAATTATTCAAATAACGAAAATATTACCATGACTTTTTTTCCTGCCCAGCGAGGTGGTCGTTTGCGGTTTGATTTCACTATGTTTGATGTGGAATACAATAGTTCTTGTAGTTACGATTGGCTAAAAATTTATGACGGGCCTGATTCTTCCTCACCCCTTCTTGGTACTTTTTGTGGAACGGACTCTCCGGGAACAGTATTGTCTTCTGACGATTCCGGGGCGCTTACTTTTACATTTCATTCCAATGGGAATGTTAATGAACCTGGCTGGCAGGCATTGATAAGTTATGAACCTAATGTTGGTTATACGTATATTATTGATCCGGTTGCCTGGATATTTTATCCAAATCCCACTGATGACATGTTATATGTTTCATTGCAAAGTGATGAGAATACATCCAGGAAAGTTCAGTTAAGGCTTATTGATATGTATGGCAAAACCATCAAACAGATTGAAAAATTGGTAATTCCCCGAACAAAAGCCTTTGAACTTGACATACATGATTTTCAGGCAGGTATATATTTTCTGGTCATTAATGACCAGAAAATGATAATAACCGGGAAGATTGTGATCCAAGAATAGTCAGCTAAGATCAAACGCTATTCATCTGTGTATTCGGGTATCTTTGCCAGAACATCCGGGTATTCTCCCTGCTCGATTTTTTTCTTGATATCGGAAAAGGCATTCAGGGTGTATGCCACATCATCCAATGTGTGCATGGCTGTGGGTATCAGCCGGAGTAATATGACTCCTTTTGGAACAACCGGGTAAATAACTATTGAGCAGAAAATATTATAATTTTCTCTAAGGTCATATGTTATCTGTGTTGCAAGAGCTAAATTTCCCCAAATAAACACGGGCGTGACTGGCGATTCAGTATTGCCAAGGCTATATCCCAGGTCTTTAAGTCCTTTTTGCAAAGCATTGACAATTTTCCAGAGTTTGTTTTTGAATTCCGGCCTTGTTCTCAGTAACTCAAGGCGTTTTAGAGCTCCAAACACCATAGGCATGGGAAGTGATTTAGCGTAAATCTGCGACCGCATGTTGTAAGCAAGATGATTAATAATATGTTGATCACTTGCAACAAAACCACCTATTCCTGCCATTGCCTTGGCAAAAGTGGCAAAATATACATCAATGTCATCCTGAACCCCAAGAGCTTCACCAGTACCTGCACCGGTTTTTCCCATAGTGCCAAAACCATGTGCGTCATCAACAAGTAATCTGAAGTTGTACTTTTTCTTCAGGGCAACAATCTCCTTCAACTTTCCAAGATCACCAGCCATTCCATACACACCTTCTGTGATGACCAATATTCCTCCTTTTGTACGATCAGTAATTTTAGTGGCCCTTTGAAGCTCTTTTTCCAGGTTTTCAATGTCGTTGTGTGGATATACAAACCTTTTTCCGAAATGCAGGCGCATACCATCAATAATACAAGCATGGGCTTCAGAATCGTAAACAATCACATCATGTCTATCTACCAGTGATTCAATAATTGACACCATCCCCTGGTAACCATAGTTAAGCAAATACGCAGCCTCTTTTTTTACAAACCCGGCTAACTCCCTTTCTAGCTGCTCATGGTATTTCGTTTGACCAGACATCATTCTTGCACCCATCGGATAGGCCATGCCATATTTTTTAGCTGCCGCAGCATCCGCTTTTTTGACTTCAGGGTGGTTGGCCAGGCCTAAATAACTGTTCAGGCTCCAGACAAGTCTTTCTTTTCCCTGGAAAAACATCTTATTAGATATTTCTCCTTCCAGCTTTGGGAACAAATAGTATCCATGAGCTTGTTCACGGTATTTTCCCAGGGGGCCGGCTCTTTCTTTAATTTTTTCAAATAGATCCACAGCTTAATATTTTAGTTATTGACTTATTGAACTCAGGTTATTTGTTCGTTAATACAGTTTACGACTAACGTATTACAACTTACCTGTTTTGGACTACGTGAAACATGATACGCAGTAAGAAGTTTGCAAATTTAAAACAAACAAAAGCATTAACAAACACTTTAATGTATAAGTTATAAACAGGATTTTGTGTTGGTGTGAAATATGAAATATGGAGGGTTGTAGGGGATCTTTAATGTCAACCAGGAATTATTACAGGCCGGTTTTGCAAAACTATCCGGTATTTCAAAAAGGAATAGGCGAGGAAATTTAAATATCCAGCAGGGCATAAAGCCTGATGCGGGAGATAATCAACGTAAATTGACTAAAGATTGATGATGCCACTAAGACGGCATTAAATTGTCGATTGTCGATTGTCGATTGTCAATTGTCGATTGTCGATTGTCGATTGTCGATTGTCAATTGTCGATTGTTGATTTTTAATCTGTACTCTGTGGGCTATATATCGGGCAGATCAATGTCTTCGTCATTGAGGTCAACCGGACCATCACCCGGGCCGCTATCGCCGCCTTTAATAAGTAATAATTCGTAAGCAGTAAGAATATCGTTGGAAAAGGATAATGTTTTCATGTTAACTGGATTATTAGTGGTTAATTTTCAATTTTTTAATTTTCAATCTGTACTCTGTGGGCTATATATCGGGCAGATCAATGTCTTCGTCATTGAGGTCAACCGGACCATCACCCGGGCCGCTATCGCCGCCTTTAATGAAATACAATTCACTTTTAGAAAGAGTGTCCATTTTAAATAAGTCTGAGGTTTTCATAATTTTTTTATTTTTTTTGGTTTTTTATTTTTTTCGATTTCTGGATTTCGTTATTATTTATATGCATTAATAGCCAAGGCCAAACCGTTTATTACTGTTTAGCAAAAATTGTTATTGGATAAAATGTTAAGAAAGTTCAAGGTAAGATCAGGCAGGTCGATGTCATCATCAACGGTTTCACCTGGTCCGGGTGTAAATGCTGTCATGTCTGGCAAATCGATGTCATCATCAACTATTTCACCTGGTCCACCATCCATGCGCCCGCCTTTTATTTGTTGCAGGTCACGATATGTGAGTTTCAATTCTTTAGTAAAATTCATTAATTTTTTTCTCATGGCTATAGTTCTGTTAATCAATTAGATCGGGTTAATAAATAAAAAAATATTAAAAACATTTTCACAAACACTTGCATGTGTCAAAAAAAACACTTATTTTTGCTGGCAAAAATAAGTGTAGCTGATATTTCAGGACATTTCCTAAATTCAAACACTTATTTGCAAAGCGTAGAAGAAAAATATTTTATATGTCAAAAATTAAGTTAGATCGAATATATTAAGTTATAATTTAAATAAATAGTTAATATTAAATATTGAAAAATCGCTGAAAGATACGACATATATATGAAATAACCAAAAATCAAAGGAAATAACTTTGAATTTATGCTTATAAATTTATATAACTGTATCATTGGTTTATCAGAAAAAAGGAAAAAGGTAATACAAAAAAAATTAAAAATTTGTTAAATAATTTTAGCCGGAAAAAAAATTCATGGCAATAAAAATTAAAAATATTATTGTTTTATTAATTGGTGGATTATCCATGATTAGTTTTGTGTGTGTGGGTAATTCTGACACCAGTAGTATTTTTATGCCCAAACCGGTAAACAACGAAATTCCTTCATATTTTAATATCCCATCTGATCAAATCGCCTTCTTTAATTTTTCAGAAAGTTCGAGGGGGCAGGAGTTCTTCCTGCAAGCTGAGGCATATAAGGCTGCTACAAATTATGATAGCGCTTTTTATTTCTATGAAAAAGCTTCAAAACATTTTGAATTATCAGGTGATCAGGCCTCTTACGCCCGTTGTTTTGTTAGGTGTAGTGAAATGTATCTCACGCTACGGGATTTTAAACAAGCAGACGAGAAATTGTCAATTGCCGAAGCCTGGATTGAAAATAAAAATCTTGATCTGAATATTTTACATGCTGAAGTGCATCATACCAGGGGGATTTATTTGATTAAAAAAGGACAGAGCAAAGCCTCTCTCAACCATTTCCTTGAATCAATTGACATTAGAAGGGCCCTGAAAGGTGATTATGATGCTCAATTAGCCAATACGTATAACAAACTCGGCGTTAACTATTACATCCTCGGTAACTTTGAAAAAGCCCTCTCGTGTTATAACCAGGCGCTTAATATTATTGAATACAATAAAAACGAACCCGGTCTGGTTGATGCAGAAGTATATAATAATATAGGAATCGTGTTAAAGCTGAAAGGAGACTTTATTACTGCTTTGGATTATTACCATAGGTCGCTTGAAATCAAAGAAAAAATTCTGCAACCCGATGACCCGAACCTGGCCAGAACGTACAACAACGTAGGAAACCTAAGCAGGATAATGGGGAAGTCAGGATTAGCTATGAATTATTATGAGAATGCTGTTGATATTTTTATCAAGAAGTTTGGCCTGCGTTACCCCACGCTTGGTAAGATCTATACAAATCTTGGAATTCTGTATAAGGATAATGGAGATTATGCGAAAGCCCTGCAATACTTGAACCAGGCATTGAATATTCTTGATGAAATAATAGATGGAGAAGAAATTTCATCTGTATATAACAATATCGGCAACGTATATTATGAACTGAACGATTTTGAGAAAGCTCTTTCTTATTATCAGGAAAGTGTGTCGATCAGAGAAATTGATAAAACAAAGTTCCTGGCCAGATCCTATTCAAACTTTGCATTGTGTTATGACAGGCTGGACAGGATTGAAGAATCTGAAAAGTACCATAACCTGGCAATTGAGTCACGGATCAGGTATTATGGAGATAATCATTATTTGTTGGCAAGTGAATACATGAATTATGGCCAGGCATGTATTGACAGGAATGAAAAAGAAAAAGGGATCAACCTTTATCATGAAGCATTAGCTATTTATAAAGCCAGTTATGGTGATAAACATCCTAAAACCTCCAATTGTTTGGTCAATATCGGTGATTATTATTTGGATGATCATAATATTATTCAGTCTCTGGATTATTATCAACAAGCCCTGATAGCTATCGTAGAGGATTTCGATTCCTCAAAGGAGGTTGATGGAAATCCTGATATCTTTGGCAATGTCCTTTCAAAACTTGACCTGCTCCATGCACTCGAAAGGAAAGCAAATGCACTGAACGAAAACTATTCAGTTACCCATAATCTGCAAGACCTTGAATCAAGTATTGCTACCTATCAACTGGCAATTGATTTGATTGATAATATCAGGATAGGGCATCTCAGCCGTGACAGTAAACTTGCGTTAGCCAAAAATCAAAAGGGCTTATTTATTAATGCTATTCGCGCTGCGAGTGATGCGTATGAGGTGACTAACGACCCGAAGTACCAGGAGCTTGCCTTTAATACGGCTGAAAGAGGAAAAGCAGGTATGCTTTATGACCTGATCAGGGAAACAAATGCTAAGCATTTTGCCCACATTCCTGATTCATTATTGGAAATTGAAAGGAATTTGAAGGAAAACATTACCTTGTATAAAAATTTCGTTCATAATGAGCTTCTTAAAGCCAGCGCTCAAAGAGACAATGATAAACTTAATTTATGGGAAGAAAAGGTATTCCATCTTCAGGCTCAGCAAAACGAACTGGTTGAACATTTTAATCAGGAGTATCCGAAGTATTATCAATATAAGTATACAAACAAGATCTATACAACAAAAGAGATCCGTGATTACCTGACGGAAAATGATGCGCTGATTGAGTATTTCGTTGGAGACGGTTCTCTCTATGCTTTCTGTTTGACGAAAAATGACATTAAGGTGGTTGAACAAAAAATTGATGAGTCATTCTTCCAAAATATAGACAACTTGCCTAATAATCAGTCAATTAATGCAGTTATTAACGATGCGTACACGATATACAGTAGTTACGTGAACAGCTCATATGACCTGTATAAAGTCTTGTTAGCTCCTTTTGAAACTGAGGTTGCAGGTAAGGACCTGATCATCATACCTGATGGTAAGCTGGGGTATATATCATTTGAATCGTTGTTAACGGATGCCACTGATAGTAAGAAGATTGATTATAGAAATTTACCGTATCTTATCAATGATCATGCAATAAGCTATGGTTATTCCAGCACCTTGCTTGTTAATTCAGGAGATGTTTATCATTCATGTGAAGCGAAAAAGGATTTGCTTGCTTTCGCACCGGTTACTTTTAATGAGGAAAACGCTCTTTACACCCAACCAGTTAAATATCGCACAAGAGGTGAAGAACTGATGGATCTTCCGGCAACCAGGAAAGAAGTTCTTGATATAAACAGTATTTTTGGAGGTGATGTTTATCTTGACAGCGAGGCCACTGTATCTCGTTTTAAAGAAGTTGCCGCTGATTACAAGATCTTACATATTGCCACCCATGGTATTATGAATGATGATGATCCGATGCATTCTAAATTGATGTTCTCGCCTGTGGGTAAAAAGAATGATGATTGTTTGTATTATGGCGACCTTTTCAACCTCGAATTAAACGCCGAACTTGCAGTTCTCAGTGCTTGCAATACTGGTTCCGGTAAAAATTCTGAAGGTGAAGGTGTTATTGCATTTGCACGTGGCTTTATGTATTCGGGAGTCCCAAGCCTGGTTATTAGCCTATGGAAAGTAGAAGACGAATCGACAGCCGAGATCATGAAGTACTTCTATGCAAACCTAAAACAGGGATATTCAAAAGATGAAGCATTACGCAGTGCAAAAATCGAATACCTTAAAAATACCGATAATATTGGTGCCAGCCCATATTACTGGTCAGGTTTCATTAATATTGGAAACAAAGAACCGCTGCATTTCAACCACCACAATAAGAGTTATTTCTGGTTGCTATTACTACTGCTCCCTGCCCCTGTATTTATTTTCCGCCGCAGAGCAAAAACAAAAAGTTAATAACCTATAGTTTCAAGTTATTGCTATTCATCCTTTCTTATTACTTAAAAGTACTTTAGGCACTTTAGTTCACTCTAAGTATTTTGATTAGTTACTATTATTTGTATTTTTGCGCGCATAAATTTATGTTTGCTTTATATGTGAAATAATTTGTTTATGGAAAATAATACAAAAGAAAAATGGCCCGGTAAGTCAAAAAAAAATAAGATCTCTAATGGGTATTATTTGGAGGAATTGGCAAGGCTACAGGTAGAACTGGTAAAATTGCAGGAGTGGATTAAACAACAGGAATTAAAGGTTGTGATCCTTTTTGAAGGGAGGGATGCTGCTGGTAAAGGCGGAACCATTAAAAGAATTACACAAAGCCTGAATCCACGTATTTGCCGGGTTGTTGCATTGGGCCTTCCAACCGACAAGGAACAAACACAATGGTACTTCCAACGTTATGTGCACCATTTACCTGCCGCTGGTGAAATGGTAATTTTTGACCGCTCATGGTATAACAGGGCAGGAGTAGAAAGGGTAATGGGGTTTTGTACAGAAGCTGAGTATTGGGAGTTTCTCCGGTCGTGCCCTAATTTTGAGCGTATGTTGATACGATCCGGGATAATTGTAATCAAATATTGGTTCTCTGTGAGCTTCGAGGAACAAGAGAGGCGTTTTCGCGCCAGGATAAAAGATACTACAAAAAGTTGGAAACTAAGTGAAATGGACCTACAATCACGGGTTAAATGGGAGGAATATTCCAGAGCAAAGGATGAAATGTTCGGGTATACTGATATCAAGCAATCACCCTGGTATGTGGTTAATGCCGATGATAAGAAACGTGCCCGCCTGAATTGCATACACCATTTATTAAGTATGATACCCTATAAGGATGTAGTCCTTGAAAAGATAAAACTTCCTGAAAAAAATACCAGTTATTCATACGTTAGAACCCCCATGTCAGAGCAGACCTTTATACCTGAGGAGTATTAATTGTTGGGGTTTTTCCTTATTTGTTATTCTTTATTGGTTATTTCTTATTTCTTATTATTTTTCTTTTATACAAAAAGGTTACCAACCATTAAAAGGTTGGCAACCTATCATCGGAGCATTCTGTATGTTTTTTAAAAAACTTCAGGCACTCTTTCCCGAAAGCTTTCGGGATTAGTTCACTTTCAGTATCTGATTAGTTACAAGATTAATATTGATAAAGCAAATAAATTATCAGAAAAAAACCTTATCCTGATTTTATTTTTTTGCAATTATTATGATACCTGTTCAACTGCCCAATTCAATGCTTCTTGTAACATTTCCTGTGGAGCAGTTTTAATATAACCGTCATTGGTTAGCTTATCAGTCAGCCCTCTTGCATAACTAATATCTTCAGTAGCTTTTTTAAATGCTTCATCCCATGTCATTTCAACTCTGGCAATACCATCTTTTATTGCCTGCATGGCAACATCGGCTGCTTCTTGTGGGAATACACTTGCCTCGTTCATAGAAGGAACTATATTTTCAGGATTAATACCACGTTTTTCGGCATAATCGGCAAGTGAATGAGCAGCAGTTATAGCCATATTATCAGTAATTTTTTTTGCTCTTACCATTAAAGCACCTTTTAAAATACCGGGAAACCCTATTGAATTATTTACCTGATTAGGGAAATCTCCTCTTCCTGTTGCTACAATAAAAGCTCCTGCTTCCTTAGCTGCATACGGATAAATCTCGGGAATTGGATTTGCGCATGTAAATACAATAGACTTGTCAGCCATTACTTTTATCCATTCAGGTTTAACCGTGTCGGGACCTGGTGTTGATAAAGCGATTAAAACATCTGCATCTTTCATTGCTTCTTGCATATCATCAATTTTATCAGGATTGGTAGATTCACATAATTCCCATTTACGGTAGAATTTTTTATTTTCTTCTAAGTCTTTCCTATCTAAATTTAGAGATCCTTTTGAATCGAAAATAATAAAATTTTTGGGATCGGCACCATCGGCAATTATTAATCTTGCGATTGTTGTATTGGATGCACCTGCTCCGAGCATAACAATTTTTACATCAGATAATTTTTTATTAGCAAGTTTTAAAGCATTTAACAATCCTGCAAGAGTTACACAAGCTGTTCCCTGGGCATCATCGTGCCAAACGGGAATATCACATTCTTCACGCAAAGTATCAAGAACTTTATAACAATTCGGTTGGGAAATATCTTCAAGATTAATGGCTCCAAAACTGGGCTGAAGCATTTTAACAAACTCAATAATCTTATCTGGGTCTTTTTCACCTTTTTCATTTGTGCTGTCAACACAAAGTGCCACTGCATCAACTCCACCGAGATATTTCATTAAAAATGCTTTACCTTCCATCACGCCAAGACCACCCGGAGGAGTGCAATCGCCATCACCGAGAACACGTGTTGAATCACTTACAACGGCAACAAAATTTCCCCTGTTTGTAAGTTGAAACGAAGTATCGTTATCGTCTCTTATCGTTGTAGATACTTTTGAAACTCCAGGAGTGTACCAAACGTTAAACCAGTTAAAACC
>JAGLWB010000229.1 GCA_023133655.1 Bacteroidales bacterium | reverse complement strand
GGCAGCTATTAGAAAAAGCCAACGGACAACCCGTGGATTTATTACTTACGAAATAGGGCAGGAGAAGTTAAAGGAACAAATGGCACGGTGTTCCAGGGTTATTCATGCTATTCATACGAAAGATATGAGCGAATTTGGTAAGGCAATCAACGTCGATTATATCCACGAACATGTTAGAGGTGCTGCTATCCCAAATTACTGGGATATAAAAAAAAGGATATTGAAGCATGGGGCCTTTGGATGCACAATTAGTGGAGGGGGCTCATCTGTCATAGCATTCTGCCCCAGGGAAAAGCAGTCAGCTATTGCTGAAATAATGGAGGAATCCTTCTCCGGTAACCCTCATTTTGTCGAAGTGATCCAAACCTTTAGCAGCAATGAAGGGGTAAGGATTGTCCGGTAGGCAGTGAATCACTGTGTTTCCAGTCAACTGTGTCAACTGCCTACTGCCTACTGCCTACTGGAAATAGGGCACATGTGCAAAACAGATTCCTGTCACCATACGCATCATCAATTCTTGTGATCGGAGGCCAGTATTTGTTAGCAATCTGCACAGGATAAGCTGCTTTTTGACGTGAATAAGGATACTCCCACTTGTCAGACGTTACCATCTTAGCAGTATGAGGTGCATTTGTTAAAACATTGTTTTCTTTTTCAGCTTTTTCGTCGATAATTTCCTGAATCTCTTTACGGACCGATATCATAGCTTCAACGAAGCGGTCAAGCTCTGATAAAGGCTCACTTTCAGTAGGTTCGACCATAAGTGTACCATGAACAGGAAAAGCAACAGTAGGAGCATGGAAGCCATAATCCATTAATCTTTTGGCAATGGAAACAACATTCACCCCTGCCATTCGGTTAAACTCATTGCAATCAAGTATCATCTCATGAGCGCATGTTCCATTTTTGCCAGTATATAGTATTTTATAATGATCATTCAGACAGGCTAACAGATAATTTGCACTGAGTATGGCATATTGGGTAGCTTTTAGAAGGCCTTCACCCCCCAATAATTTTACATAACCATATGATATAGGCAGTATAAAAGGACTCCCGTAAGGGGCAGAGGCAATAACCAGCTTACTTTTTTTCCCTCCTGTTGGAATAATGGGATTTGTTGGAAGAAAATCAACAAGATGTTTCGCAACACCGATCGGTCCTACACCGGGCCCGCCGCCACCGTGAGGAATGCCGAAGGTTTTATGCAGATTCAAATGGCACACATCAGCTCCAATCATGCCCGGATTGGTTAATCCTACCTGGGCATTCATATTTGCACCATCCATGTAAACCTGGCCTCCCTTATCATGTATTATCTTAACAATTTCAAGAATCTCTTCTTCAAAAACGCCATGAGTAGAGGGATAGGTGATCATTAACGCAGCCAGGTTTTCATTATATTTCGATGCTTTTTCCCTAAGGTCATCAACATCAACATTACCGTGTTCATCACATTTTATTATAATGATCTCCATACCTGCCATGTGTGCACTTGCCGGATTTGTTCCATGTGCAGAAGAGGGAATTAAACAAATATTCCGATTCCCCTGTCCGATACTTTTATGATATTCGTTAATTACCAGAAGGCCGGCATATTCACCGGC
>JAGLWB010000228.1 GCA_023133655.1 Bacteroidales bacterium | reverse complement strand
AGATCAATACAAAGCTCAATATCTTCTCGGAGATTCCTCCGGGCACTCAATGATTGTTGAAGGTGATAATATCATTGCCATGGAAGATAGCTACCAGGTATTGACCAATTTTTATCAATCTCACCCGGAATTGGGAGGCTACCCTTGTTGGCGCTTTGAAACAGCCACAGAAATGCTAAACAGCAATAATGAATTAACTCCATATTTTGCCGGATCAATATTAGCTGCAACCCATCAGGATGGGAAGTATCCAACGCAGTATTCTAATATCTATGACTTGAAAAACGGACTAATTTATCTGTTTTATTATCATAATTATGAAGAATTTATTAAGATCGACCTTAACGAAGAGCTTAATAAAGGATACAGGTCATATAATATTCCGGACCTGTTCTCTAAAGTGAAATTGGTTTATCCTGTTGATGGAGAAGAAGTTAACTCTTTAGCCGTCACATTCCGTTGGGAAGGTATACCGGGAAATAGTTATGAATTGATATATTCGACGACTCCTGATTTTTCCGAATATATATCAACAACCGAAATGGATTATAAATCGGATGCGCCCACTCATGCATCTCTGGTTTACCTGGCCGGTTTTCTATTTTTGTTTTACTTTCTCATTAAAGAAAAAAAAATGCATTTCTCATTAATAATCATTCTGTTTACAATGCTTTTTCACTATAATTGCAAGAAAGAAGAGGAAAATAACCCTTCAACCGTTGAAGTTGAGGAATTTTCAAAAACAATAGGGAATCTTTTACCGGACACAACGTATTATTGGAAAATCATCGCTCACCCTGATTCGGGTGATGATTTTTACAGCGAAACGGTTGTACAGTATTTTAAATTCAAAAACAAAAATGATTAAAAACCTCATTATCAAAAACAGAAGCTTCCGGCGGTTTGACCAAACACACGCGATTAAAACAACAATACTGAAGGAACTGGTGGAGCTTGCCAGATTTTCTCCTTCTGCAGCCAATCTTCAACCATTGAAATATATTTTTTCGAATGATGATCGAAGGAACAAAATAATATTTTCATATCTTAGCTGGGCGGGTTACCTGAAAGATTGGCCGGGACCTGGTGAGGGAGAAAAGCCATCAGCTTATATCATTATTTTAGGGGATAACAATATCCGGCAAGGCATTGATTGTGATCACGGAATTGCTGCACAAAGCATGTTGCTTGGTGCGGTTGAAAAAGGGCTGGGCGGATGTATCATCGGATCAATTAGGAGAAAGGAGTTGATACGAGAGTTGAACATACCTTCTCATATGGAGATTCTACTCATCATTGCCTTAGGCAAACCTATTGAACAGGTGAAGCTGGAAACTGTGCAAGAAAACGGAGACATTAGATACTGGCGTGATAAAAAGGGGGTTCATCATGTTCCGAAAC
>JAGLWB010000227.1 GCA_023133655.1 Bacteroidales bacterium | reverse complement strand
ATTTAGCCAAAAATACAATTATTATCTTCACATCCGACAACGGTGGTCACGGACGAATTACCTCTAATTATCCATTACGTGGTAATAAAGGTAATTTTTATGAAGGAGGAATTAGAGTGCCCCTCATTATTAAGTGGCCCGGTGTCACCCAGCCAGCTTCACAATGTAATACACCTGTCACCAGTACAGATTTTTATCCAACCATTCTTGATATGGCAAATTTACCACCAATGCCGGAACAGCATGTTGATGGTATTAATATTGTACCTCTTCTTAAAAACAATGGAGATTTAAACAGAGAGGCAATCTACTGGCACTTCCCGCATTATATTGGTACTGGCCATCCAAATCCTGCAAGACCTTGTGGAGTAATTCGATATAATGGTTGGAAACTAATAGAATCGTTTGAAGACGGGCATCTTGAATTATACAATTTAACAAATGATCTGAAAGAAGAAAAGGATCTATCAAGTGAAATGCCTGAAAAAGCACAAGAATTGCAGAATATGTTAGAAAACTGGCGGGAAAGAACCAAGGTACAAATGCCTGAGATTAATCCGGAATATAAAAAGTGATAAAAATTGTCATGAGGAATTTTTTTATGTTTGTTTAAGTAAGACCCGAGGTTGAAAAATTGATACCTGAATTTTTTGAAAAAAGGAATAATTAGGATTAAACCAAAGGACAAGCCCTGTACGCTTATTTCCGGGTAAAGTCCCAGAGAATTAAACCATACATCTAACCTTCGTGTAGACATTGAAAGTAAAAGTTTGGTAAAAAATTATACAAATGACATCAAAGGAGAGAGTTCAAAAAGCATTGAATCATAAGGAGCCTGACAAGGTTCCTGTACATATGAATGCAACGAAATGGGTGGTTAAGAAATTGAAAAATACCTTACGGGTTCAATCAGATAAGGATCTTTTAGAAGCATTGCATATTGATGTATATGATATGCGGGGGATTGACCTTCATACCGGAATTGTCCCAAGATATGCAGGTCCTGAAAATGAATTTTTTCCTGAAAATTGGGGTGGAAGTATTTGCTCCTTTTGGAGAATAAAGGAATTTGAAAACAAAACAATAGCAGCATGGACACATAACATGGAATCTCCACCTCTTTCATCTGCAACAAAAATAAATGAATGCAAAAAATTTAAATGGCCCTCGTGCGACTGGTTTGATTTTAGCGCATTATCAAAACAGCTTGATGAATGGTCAGATTTTTCCATTATGGCAACCGGAGGATCCGTTTTTCAGCATCCTACTTATCTAAGAGGGATGGATAAGCTTATGGTCGATATGGCTACTAATCCGAAAATTGCTAACTATTTCTTTGACAAATTCACAGATTTTTATTATGAATATTACAGGCGGATTTTTCAGGCAGCCGGAGAAAAAATCGATGTCTTTGCTGTGGCTGATGATTTCGGGATGCAAAACTCCCTCCTTATCAGCCCTCAGATGTTTGATGATTATGTAACCCCTCGTTTGAAAAAAATGATCAATCTGGCGCATGATTATGATATTCGTTTTCTGTTGCATTCGTGCGGAAACATCAAAGAACTTATACCCCGTTTTATTGAACTGGGGGTTGACATACTGGATCCGGTACAGCCGGAAAGCATGGATCCGGTGGAAATAAAAAAAGAATTCGGAGACCAGATCTGCCTCAGGGGAGGGATCAGTGTGCAAAATATACTAACTAATGGATCTGTTCAGAATGTAAAAGATGAAACAAAAAGGAT
>JAGLWB010000226.1 GCA_023133655.1 Bacteroidales bacterium | reverse complement strand
CATTTTTGTTTTTGTCGGAGCCGCTTTATTAATAGTCGGTTATTTTATGTTTCAAGCAAAAGCAACTTTTATCAGTGAAAGTGAGGTTGTAGATGGTGTTGTTATTGCTATTGAGAGGCGCCAATCGACCGATAGTGACGGACATACCTCCTATTCGTATTATCCAGCTATTGAATTTTTAACAAAAGAAAACCAAACCATTAGCGTCACATCAAATACAGGGAGCAACCCTTCCCGATATCGTGTTGATGATCAGGTTGAGGTGAGGTATGATGCTTCCGATCCTTATCATGCTGAGATTAATTCTTTCATGTCGTTGTGGATGGGTGTTGTAATTGTTACTCTGTTTGGCATTGTATTTCTTTTGGTTGGAATGGGAATAATTGTTGGACGAATGAAAAGACAAAAGAAAAGGAGAAGGTTATTGGCTACAGGGCGTAAAATACAAACAAAATTTAGTGAAGTTGAAAAAAACACAAATGTTAGCATAAACAGAAAGAATCCTTACCGCATCATTACCCAATACAATGAAGGAAACGAACTTTTTGTTTTTCAAAGTGAAAATATCTGGTTTGATCCATCTTCATCTATTCAGGAAGGCCAAACCATTGTTGTATACGTGAACCGGGATAGAATGAGTGATTATTATATGGATGTCTCTTTTCTCCCCTCTCCAGTTTCCTGATTCCTGTCTTCCGGCTTACCGGCTTACCGGCTACCGGCTACTGCCTACCGGCTACTATTAAAGTATTTCCTTAAAAGTAACATACCGTTGATCATACAAAAGGGTCAGGAATTTGGTAACGCGTTCTTCAGCATGATCTATCTTGTCGCCAAGTTGAACTCCCAGCCTGTTGCAAATGGTTTGAACATCACTTTTTCCATCAATAGCTAACCATGTAGCTGATCCAATTTCATCAAGTATTATTCGGAAATGTTCTGATTTTCTACTAGGAATGAAAAGTGTGCTCATCCATTTTTTCTTGAACTTAGGTACGATCAAGGTGACATTACCATTTTTTTCTACCTTATGGTTGTGCACCCTGATAGGGGTGAGTAAAAGATAATTTGCTTTCTTCAGTATTTTTCGCCGTTGAAAGAAGTTAGGTGTCATTTTGGAATATTAGAAAGTAGTTGAGTCGTGACATAGCCACGACTCGACTACTGGCAATTAAGTTTAAGATTAGGCAATTTTACTGTTTTTTCCTTTATTTAACGGAAGGGCAACCAGCACAAGGCCAATCATGCCGAGAAAAATGAGTCCAATTAAATATGACGGCCGACTAAAGATAGCCGTAGGGAACATATTACCTACTGCAAATCCGGCAAAAATCAGGCCGACGAGTGCTTCCCCTGCAATAAGGCCGGAAGCAAGCAAGATTCCCATATTTTCTACAGTGATTTTTTGTTTCTCAGAGAATTTACCTTTATCTACGATTCTGGTAACGAGGCCTTTCATTAAACCACCGATGAATATGGCAAAAGTAGTTTCAAGTGGCAAATACATACCTACACAAACCAGCATGGGGCTTTTTACCTTCATGAGGATAAATCCGATACCCATCATCATGCCAGCAATGATCAGAGGCCATGCCATCTTACCTCCAACGATACCCTGTGAAAGAATTGCCATGAGGTTAGCCTGAGGTGCAGAGAGTTTTTTACTTCCAAAGCCCCCCTCATACCCCTCTCGCAAGCCGTTGGCAATGTCACCATCATTTAAAAACTTAAGCACAAAAAACATGACTGATGCCGAGATTACCACACCGATGATATCACCGATCTGCATCCTCCATGGTGTACCGCCGAGGATATGCCCTGCTTTGAGATCTTGTAACATCTCACCGGCCACGGCGGCTCCTACGCATACAATGGCAGCAACTCCCAGTGTTGTTGCAACCCCTTCATGTCCATGAGCACCCAGGATAACCATGATCAATGCTGTAACAACCAGTGCAGTAAGCGTAAGTCCACTGATTGGGTTATTGCTGGAACCCATTAAGCCAACCAGGTAGCCCGAAACAGCAGCAAAGAAAAATGCCAGAATGATCATAAGTGTTGCAGCAACAACAGATACAATGAAGTTAGCATCAAAAATAAACCGGGTGATCAGGAATGTTGCCACAGCAACACTGATAATACCCAGTAATATCCATGTAAAGCTGATATCTTTTTCGTTTCTCGGTGTGTCTACTTCCATACCTGCAGCAGCTTTTTTTACGTCACCTATGGATCGCTTGATTCCGGTTATCAGGCTTTTCCGCATCATCCAGAGTGTATAGATGGCGCCAACGAGCATTCCTCCGATTGCAATTGGACGTACAATAAACTTCCAAACCTCATAAGCAGTATCTACCCAGGCTCTATCAATGGCGGCGTCTTTGGCTAAACCAGGGTTAGCAGCCATTAATGATGTCGCAATGGCGTTAATATCGATATGCGGTGCCAGAAAATAGAGGATCATAGGAGTAAGCAGCCCCCAGGCCAGCATACTTCCACTGAAGTTCAAAGATGCAAGGCGTGGGCCTATAATGTAACCAACACCCATGTAAGCAGGGCTGATATTCGGTGATCCGACTAACATACCTCCTTTGCCAACAAAGCTTGTGCCTGTAATAGTTTGTTTGCTGAATATAATAAATTTTTCCCAATAAACCGAAAAGATTTTGAATTCGCCCATTGCTTTGATCAGGCCGCCAAAAAGCATAGCCCCAAATAAAAACAATGATCCTCCGCCGCCTTTCTGTCCTGTTTTGTGTATCTCTGCTGCTGCAATCGATTCAGGAAAAGGTAATTCAGCATCTTCAACCATAACTCTTCTGAGCAGGGCGACAAACATGATACCGAGTATACCACCAGCAATCAAGATAGCTGTGGTTGTACCATACATGAAAAAGTTTTCAACTTCCACGCCACGCCGCTGAGCATCAAGAAAAACGATGTAGAATGCAGGAACAGTGAATATAGCTCCTGCGGCAACCGACTCGCCAATGGATCCAACTGTCCGCGTAAAGTTTTCTTCAAGAATAGTTCCCTTCATCGCCTTGATAAGCGCCATTCCAATCACTGCTGCGGGATAAGTAGCAGCAATGGTCATTCCTGCTTTTAAACCCAGGTAAGCATTGGCAGCTCCCAAAACAACAGCCAGCACAAGGCCGATGATCAGTGCCTTGAGTGTAAATTCAGCCATATTCGTTTCAGTAGAAACGAATGGAACAAATTTTTTTTGATCAGCCATACGAAAATGTTTTTGGTTAAAATTCGATTCAATGAAAAGGATGGCTAATTAATGGAAAAATATTGAGATACGCAAAGAATTTTATTTACTTGTAGGGGCGCTTCCTGGTAAGTATTTGATACTAAAATATTTATAAGTTAATAACTAAAAAATGTGAATTATTTTTTTCGAAACAAAAAATGGCTCATCAAAAAAATCGGATATATCATATGAGTGGTAAGAATGCGGAAAGTTCTTTAGTTCTTCACTAACATCGCCTCCTTTCAGGTAAAAGAAACCATTTGGTAAATTATTAAAGCCCCTTTTCTTAATCAGTTTCTTTACCCATTGGTGGAATACCGGCAAGGTGGCCACCGCTCTGCTTACCACAAAATCAAATTGCCGGTCGACAATTTCAACCCTGGCTTTCTGTGTCGTGATATTTTTTAGCTTTAAGGAATTTGTGACCTCTTCAACTACCTTAATTTTTTTGCCGATTGAATCGACAAGATGAAAACTGACACCTGGAAAAAAAATGGCTAATGGAATACCAGGAAAACCGCCGCCAGTACCTACATCCAACACGGTAGTATCTGCCTTGAATTGAATAATTTTTGCGATACTCAACGAATGGAGCACATGTCGTTCATATAGGTTGTCGATATCTTTTCTGGAAATAACATTAATCTTTTCATTCCAGTAGCTGTAAATATCCTGTAGTTTTTGGAATTGGTCGATCTGTTCGGGAACGAGATCCGGAAAATATGTAAGGATTTGATCCATAATAACCGATTGTAGTAAAAGAACAAAGAACAAAGATAAAAGATAAAAGAATAAAGAGAAAAGAGAAAAGAGAGAAGCGAGAAGCGAGAGAATTGATGATATACGATTTCTGAATAACGAATAACGTCGCGCCGTG
>JAGLWB010000225.1 GCA_023133655.1 Bacteroidales bacterium | reverse complement strand
AATTTCAGGGATCTTTTAAACCCTGAAATTATTGAAGAAAACGAGCTCTATTACCGTTTGTTCCAGTACCTCCCCAACTGGACCGCTCTGGATATGAAAATAAAAAACAAAGAAATTCTTTTAAATGGGTACAGTTCAAGGGGGGAGAAAGCTCATAGCATTCTGGAAATATTCTCAGAACAGGAACCCCCATCTGAGAACCTGTTACTTAGCTATATTCCGGCAGCAACAACAGTTATGCTGTATCAAAATTTCAATGACCTCAATTCTTATATCGAAGGGTTTACGTTTTTTTTATCCCAAAATAATTTTTCATCAGAGCTTGAATCAATTGGAAACTCCGGGTTGCATCTTGAAACGCTGCTTCCGGACGGGCCAAACCACGAAATGGCATTAACCGCAATGAGAACAGGTCGAAAAGGTTCGAATGACGAATTATTTATGATTTTCAAGGCACCTGCCGGACATTTTCGTAATTTACTAGACCCTGTTTCGGAAGTAGTTGAATCGTCAAATCAATTCTTTCCGGATATCATGCGTTTAAAAACAGTAAATCCATTTCAATTTTTCTTTATTCCTTTTATCAATAATAAAACCTTCGACCATTATCTTATTCTCGAGGATTGTATCCTTTTCGGACAGGAAACAGGCCAGCTAAAAAGGTACTTTTCTGATTACAAATCAGGACGAATTTTATCAAAATCAACACAATTCTCCCCCTTTATTGATAACATTTCTGAATCATCAAACATCTTTTTTTACTTCAACCCCGGAAGGTCAATTAATCTGTTTGCAACAGAAGTTCATCAAAGGGATGAAAATGCAGGTGCTCAGCCCTGTGAGAATTTCCACGGATTTGCTCTTCAATTCAGTGTTTGGAAAGAACTTTATTATACAAATTTTTATTTCAGCTCGACTTCTTTCCATTTGCCCGAGCAGCCCTACCTTTGGCGTACAGAGATAGAATCGGAAATAATACATGGCCCCTTTATCACCAAAAACCACAAAACCGGAGGGAACGGCATTATTGTATTTGATAACCTGAACCAGGTGTACCTTATCGACAATTATGGGCAAATACAATGGAAAAAATTATTAACCGGCCCGGTTATCAGTGAAGTGTATCTGGTCGATTATTACAAGAATGGCAAAATTCAATATTTATTTAATACCAACGATCGTATCTATCTGTTTGATCTGAATGGAAATAATGTAGAAGGTTACCCTGTTAAATTGCCTGTCAAAGCAACGAATCCGATTAACGTAATCGATTACGCTGACAAGAAAGATTATAGATTGTTTTTTGCAGGGCAGGACAAAAAAATCTACAATTTCACCATTCAAGGCAAACCGGTAAATGGGTGGAAAAACCCAAAAGTCCCCTCAACCGTTACCAGGCCTGTTCAACACCTCGCTGTAAATAAAAAGGATTATATTATTATCCCGCAGGATGATGGACAGGTGTTAATGACCGATCGCAAAGGAAATACCCGGATGAAGATTAAAAAATCCTTCAGGAATGCTTTACGATCTTCGTTTTATGAGAACAAAACCAATAGTAAGGGTTCTATTATTACCACTGACATTAACGGAAATCTTGTTTATATCCCGGAAAAAGGTAAAGTATCCACCAGCTCTTTTGGCAAATTCACATCAGAACACTATTTCTTTTATGAAGACTTCGATAACGATAATTATCATGATTTTATATTTATTGATAAAAACAGGTTATCCGTCTTCAATAGATTTAAGAAACCTATCCTTGAATACGAATTCGAAAATCCTGTTGATTTACCACCACAATTGATTAAACTTTCCAAAAACCTGACATTACTGAGTTTTACATTTTCAAATGGAAAAGAGTTTTACCTTTTCTCGAATAAAGGATTAATAAATGAGATGAATCAGGTTGAGGGAAATACCATTACAAAAATTGCAGATATTAACAATGATGGCGTACCTGAAATCATCATTGGTGAGGAAAAAAATATCAAATGTTATCCTTTACGTTTTTGAAGCCATATTTTCCTTCCGGCGCGTATTGCGACGGAACAACCAAAACATAAGCAAAACTTCCTAATTTCTTATTATCTTATTTGTTATTCCTCATTAAATTTTCTAATTTATCATTTCGGATAACTCAATGACGCTTGATAAACATGAATAAACTCTTTTAATTCAATGCACCTCATCCCCTGGCCCCTTCTCTCCGCCTCAGGCGGAAAGGGGGGCGACACCGTGCGCCATGTAGATACTGGTCAACGCTGGTCGCTCCGCCAACTGGCGGAGGAGTTAGAGGGGGGGCATTGATGAGAAGGGGAAAGAAGCGTCTCATCCCAGGTTGTAAAATGTAATTTTTTTTGATTAATCAATAATAATGTAAATAACCAATAACAAATAAGAAATAAAAAATTACAAAGGACTGCAGCATAAGGATATCCAAGTCTAAACCAATATATTTATGAATGAGATGAATCAGGTTGAGGGAAACACCGTAGCAAAAATTGCAGATATTGACAATGATGGCCAGCCTGAAATCATCATTGGTGAGGAAAAACAGATCAAGTGTTATCCTTTACGTTTTTGAAGCCATATTTTCCTTCCGGCGCGTGGCTCCATGCCCTTAATCATTTTATTGTGTTTGTACAGCGACTTCAGCTTCACAGCATATAATTGGGAAATGGAATACATACTTTCACCTTCTCTGACGATATGATACGGTACCGGGTTTTTTTTCTTCTTTTTTTCAAGGTATAGTAATTGCCCTTCCTTAACTAAATCATTCTTTTCCAGGTCATTATATTTGTAGACCTGAAAAGTATAAATATTAAAATCATGTGCGATTTGATAAAATGAGTCTCCTTTTTTGGCAAAAATTAATTTCACTTTATTATTCACATATACTTTTCTACTGTTTTTCTCTTCTGCTATTGGGCTTTCATTTTCCAGCATGGATAAGGTAATTGGAACGGGGGGTGTTTCTTCACTCACTGTAGCAACCGGCGTATAATCAGGATCAAAATAATGGTCATACTCATAAAGTTTATTCTCTTCAATTATTTTGATCAGAAGGTGTGCATACCGGGGATTAGTTGCATAGCCGGCTTTTTTTAGGCCGTGAGCCCAGCTTGCATAGTCAGTTATAGCAAAATCAAATAAAAAGGCATACCGGTCGCGTTGGGTAAGAAAATAAGAATGATCTTTATATGACTCATAAGGTTTTTTGTATTTTCTAAAACACTCATGCTTTTTATCATCATCCATTCGATACGTCTTGCCATTCCACTCTTTATGACATTTTATACCAAAGTGGTTATTTGCTTTCACAGCCAGTTCGCTATTACCATCTCCCGATTCGAGCACTCCCTGAGCCAGGGTAATGCTGGCAGGAATGCCATACGTCTTCATCTCTTGTATGGCAATGTCTTTGTACTGCCGGATATACTCCTCGCGGGTCATTTTCCCGGCCGCAGACTGCCCGGATGAATTGAGAAATAAAAAAATGAAGTTAAATGTGATCAATACAATCTTTACAGCAAAAGGCATATGAGTCGTTCTTTGTTACAGATTGCAAAAATAAGAATATCTGTAGATAAATAATTATCACCTGAAGATATCAGAGGATCAACGCAAATTTAGAGATGTTATTACAAGCAAGTAATCACGGTATCAGCAAGTTGAACGAACCTGAAAAGGTGTATTTAAACAATTCCAACCTTATCTATTCACTTTCCGACACGAGGGTGAACACGGGCATTATTAATAATATAGAATTCACCCACCAAAATACTATTCCCTTGCGGCTGTTTGGATTCTTATATTTAAAAAAAAAGACAAACAGGCTAATACTGAATTATTCTAAAATCATCATTATTCAGGCCGAAATTTGCAAAATGAATGTTGAGTCCACTCCGAAAAGTCAATTTCTTGCCACAAAGGCTCAAAGGCACTAAGATCCACTAAGCTTAAAGTATTGAATATATGCTCTTTGTGATCCTTGGTGTCTTGGTGTCTTGGTGGCATTTTTTTAATTTTTGCTTTTTCGGAGTGGGCTCAATGTTAAATGTTGTAACTTCATTCTGTTAATCAGAACATTTATAATAGTTTTGCGTTTCACTATTTAAACCAAACCAAAATTATGAGTGGGCAATTATTAAAAGGCTTTAATAAAAGAATGGCTATTGAGGTAAATGTATCATGCATTCTTTTTAAAGAAGATAATATTACCCTTATCTATTCTCCAGCACTTGATATTACCGGATATGGGCATGATAAAATGGAGGCAAAAAAATCATTTAAAATTGCTTTAGAGGAATTTATTAAATATACATTACACAAAGGCACTTTTGAAAGTGAAATGAAAAGAATGGGATGGAATGTACATATAAAAAAGCATACATACGAACAGCCATTTTTTGATAAATTACTTACAGAAAATGATTATTTAAGTCACATTGTTAGAGAAAAGGAATTTTCTAAATTTAATCAAAATATTTTATTACCAGATTATGCTTAATTCAGTCCTATGAAATTAAGCAATGTTACACCAGATAAATACAGAAAGATTTTAAAATCCCTTAATTGTAAATGTAATAGATCAAAAGGGCGGTCATGAACATTGGTCAAGGGCTGATCTAAACAGACCATTAACATTTCAATCAACTATTAATCCGGTTCCTGAGTTTATTATTAAACAACATTTAAGATACTTAAATTTGTCAAGAGAAGAATTTCAGGATATTTATAATAATCTTTAATCATTCTGTAGCCTCACATAGGCCACGAAACCGGAGCAAGAGAACACTTTTTTAAATTATATGAAGGCGAGGAGCCTGGTGATGGTGTTTGTGCCCTTTACGATGAGCCTGACAAGCTATTACGACTATATTGTATTAGATATGGTAATCTTTCTCAATAAAACTTAACCGCCAAATGGCTATACTACGTGTGCTTTCGTCCTTTATCTTGCAGTCAATTGTATTGATAAATTCAGTGCATTTGCTATAAGTGCAAAATTTGATAAACGGATGTCTTCTCCATTTTCAATCCGTGAAATATAGGGGCGTTTTTTCCCGATGAGATCTGCCAAATCACTTTGACTCATTTTAAGTTCTTTTCTGCGATTTTTAATAATTTCTCTGAAATAATAAGAAAAGGCATCTTCACGAAATTTTTCACGAGATTCTGTTCCGGGTTTACCATATCTTTTATCAATAAGTTCTTTTGTATTTATCAATTGTTCCATGATTCGATAGTTTTATTTTATGTAGTCACTTAAAATTTTTTCCGCTTGCTTAATTGCTTTTGCGTAATCTTTTGTCGACTTTTTATGAAATCCGTATAAACAAACAACCTTTGTGCATTCTGCAAAGTTTACATGGTCAATAGCAAATATAATCACCCTAATTTCATTTCCCGCTTTGATTCTTAGTTCATAAAAATGAGTATTCTTTAGCTTTTTAATGAAGTTTGTATGAATTATTTTCACTTCCGTAATCACCTCAATTATTTGGAAAAACTTTGTTGCAATCCTTTCATTTTTGATTGTCAATAAATTCCAAACATTCTGGTGTTATTGATATTTCTCTCATGATGCAAAGGTAACGAATACGTTACATATGAGCAAATTTTATTTAAAGTTTTTTGAGACTATTGTATTTTGTTGGTCTCATTAGCATGAAGCACAACTTCCGCGTTAATTATTAGTACAGATGTTAAAATACCGAAGCTCAATTGAGTTTTAAATCATGTTGGGATAAACCGTTAACATGCTGTTTGTTACTCTATGGGGATTTAATGTTTTTATGTGTGATAAATTTGCCATAGGCATCCCTTCGGGTAGATTTCCGGAAACAAGTAAATCGGATTATTGCAACCATTAATGACAATGCAAACCGAAGAGGTAATGACCAGTTTAATTGGGGTTATATAATGAAACCAGGTGAAGTTCTTTCTACAGGTGTTATAGTTGAGCGATTACAAAACAAATTTAACGTGTGTGAAAGAACAGCTAAAAATTACCTTAAAAGCGACTCATTAAAAAGAATTGATCACGGTGAATACTGCCGTATAAAGTAGCTTGCAACATGAATTCCTACTAGCCTGCTTTCTTCAGACCTACCCTCACGAGCAACGCCCTTGCAGCTTACTATTGCTCTATGTCGCTTGACGCAAATTGAGACTTGCACTCAATTAGATTTGTTAAAGAGCTTTTCATTTACTACATTTGTCATTCAAGGCACACACAAAAAATAAACGTCATTAAAACGGGTGTAATATTCCAAACGTTGCTTGTCATACTAAAAAGCCAAATTGAGAAGAAATTTAAATTAATAAGTGAAACCAAACAAAGAAGAAGCATATAAAAAAATAGCTCAACTCGTTGAACGATTTAACGAACACGTTGAAGGATACAAACGGGATGGCTACAACGAGCATCAAACACGGGTGGATTACATCAACCCGTTCTTCAAAGCATTAGGTTGGGACATGGACAATGAACAGGGATACGCTGAAGCGTACCGGGAGGTGATCCATGAGGATAAGATTAAAATAGGCAGTAGCACCAAAGCTCCTGACTATGGTTTTACGCTTTTCGGTCAACGAAAATTCTTTGTTGACGCCAAAAAACCGGCCATTAACATCAAAAGCGATCTTGCTCCGGCCTATCAGGTGAGACGTTATGGGTGGAGTGCAAAAGTGCCCATTTCAATCGTTACCGACTTTGAAGAATTTTCCATTTACGATTGCACCAAAAAGCCCAAACCAACCGACAAAGCATCGGTAGCCCGAATCAAATACATCACCTACGACCAATATCTTGACGAGTTCGATTTCCTTTGGGATGTTTTCGCCAAAGAGAATTTGCCAAAAGGCCGTTTCGACAAATACGTCCAAAGCGACACCCGCAGGAAAGGAACGGCAACCGTTGATGATGAATTTCTGAAATCAATCGAGCAATGGCGCACCTACCTCGCAACTACCATCGCCTTGCGAAACAAATCACTCAATGAAGATGAAATCAACTATGCTGTTCAGAAAATCATTGACCGCATCCTCTTCCTGCGTATGTGTGAAGACAGGGGCGTTGAGCAATATGGCGAGCTGAAAAAAGCAGCAGTAAAAGGCGAAATCTACCAAAACCTGTTTGCCCTTTACCACAAGGCAGACGATAAGTACAATTCGGGATTGTTTGACTTTAAAGAAGACAAAATCACACCTACTCTAATAGTGGACAATAAGGTGATGAAGAATATCATCAAAGAACTCTACTACCCGAATTGCGAATACGAATTTTCCGTAATGCCTGCCGACATTCTCGGAAGCGTTTATGAGCAGTTTTTAGGCAAGACCATCCGGCTGACAAAAGCCCACTACGCCAAGGTTGAGGAAAAACCGGAAGTACGCAAAGCCGGAGGCGTTTACTACACACCCAAATACGTAGTGGACTATATAGTAGAAAACACAGTAGGCAAACTCATTGAAGGCAAAACGCCCAAACAGGTTGAAAAAATTAGGATTTGCGACCCCGCTTGCGGTTCCGGTTCATTCTTAATTGGTGCATATCAATTTCTGCTTGACTGGCATTTGAAATACTACACCAACGATCCACCAAAAAAGAAAAAAGACAATCCGCTGACACCGGACGGTAACTTGACCACAGCGGAGAAGAAACGAATCCTGCTCAACAACATTTTTGGTGTTGACATAGACGCACAAGCCGTTGAAGTAACAAAACTAAACCTGTTGCTAAAAGCATTGGAAGGCGAAACACAGGCATCCATCAGTCAGCAGTTAGCTCTATTCCAGGAAAGGGTGTTGCCTAATCTTTATCAAAATATCAAATGCGGTAACTCGCTTATCGGCCCTGACTTTTATGACGACCAGCTAGACTTGTTCCCGGAACAAATGAAAAAGATTAACGCATTTGACTGGGAAATGGGCTTCCCAGAAATCTTCAAGCAGGATGGTTTTGATATAGTAATTGGTAATCCGCCCTACTTAATGGTTCAGCCGCACAACACGGAAGCGAACATTCTAGCTTACTACAAAAACAACTACCGGGTGGCTGAATTCAAAATTGACCTGTTCCACATGTTCATGCAAAAAGGGATTTCGATTTTGAGAAACTTTGGATTGTTTGGGTATATTATTCCTTCATCTATTCTTAACAATGTTTACGCAGAGACATTGAGAGAGTGGATGCTTGAACACGTGATGCTCAGAAGGGTTTCTGTTGCAACCGAGAAGGTATTTGCTGATGCAGACGTCTATTCGGTTGTGATAACTGCGGAAAAGGAAAGGAATAAAACTAAACGCAACCAGAATATTGTTGAAACAGCTTTTGAATTAGAAAAAGCGAGAACAAACAAAAACATATCTTACTCCAGTGTAAGGCAGGAACGATTTAGCCAAGCCAATGGAAAGGTTTGGAACATTTTGATTTCTGAAACTAATGTTGGCGTTATAGCTAAAATCCAGCAGAACAGTGAACCGCTGTCAGAAGTAACTCAAATCAATAGAGGGTTAATCACAGGTGATAAAAAGAAATTCTTTACTGACAATAAGGTCAATGAGAAATACGAGCCGATTCTGGCTGGAGGCGATGTAAAGCGGTACTACTCGAACAAGCCCATTCAGTATGTTTTGTTTGAAAAACCCCCTAAGTCTGGAGGCTGCTGGGATCCAAATGTTCATTTAGCATCGCACAAAATAGTCATACGGCAGATTGGTACGCAACCTACTGCAACACTTATTGAGAAGCCTTACGCTGTCACCGGAAACATATTCACCATAATAGCAGATGATCTAAGCACTGAAAAATTCATTTTGGGAATACTCAATTCAGCAATGATTAAATACTTCTGGAGGATTATGTTCTCAGACTTTAAAAACTCGTTTCCCCAAGTGACTATTTTCAGTTTAGGGCAAGTACCGATTATTAACATCAATGAAAGGGACAAGGCAGACAGGAAGTTGGAAGAGGAAATCGTCAAACATGTTGACAACCTACTGAAACTAAATGAGCAGTTGCAAACCACCAAACTCGAAACCCAACGCCAGCAAATCCAGCGCACCATTGACCACACGGAGAAAAAAATTGACGAATTGGTTTACGGGCTTTATGGGTTGAGTGAGGAGGAGGTTAAGATAATTGAGCAATCCTAAAAAACAATGTTCTTAAAAACACTTAACATAAAAAACTTTCGTGCAATCAAAGAGCTAATTGTTGATTTCAACGATGGTGTGAATATTCTGATTGGAGAAAACAACTCTGGAAAGACAGCGGTAATAGATGCACTAAGAATTTGTTACGGTTATGGCAGTCAGTGGAGAGCTGAGTATGTTAAACAGAGTGACTTTCACATTGACAAACATAATCACACAGACCAGCTTCCCGATGTAGAATTCCATCTGTATTTTGAATTACAACAAGAAGTTGAAGCAGGTTGGTTTAACGATTTACTTTCAGTCAACAAGGATAATAAACAGGAACTTCAGCTGCACTTCCGTTATTACGTTGACGAAAAGAGAGGAACAGAAAGAATTCGTTACCAAGTATGGGGCGGTGATAACGAAGGACAAATGATAACCCCCGATGTTCTTGACCTGTTTTATTTTGTTCACCTGGAAGCATTACGGGACGCAGTGCAATACCTTAGGCCTATAAGAGGCAACCGTCTTGGGCAACTTTATTCAAATTTGGTTCCCGATAAGGATAGACGCCAAGAACTTGCAAGCAAAGTCCGTAAATCCCTGCACGATGACGATGAATGGAAAGATTTAATTGAAGATGGCAAAACAAAAGTCAATGAACACCTGAAAAAAACATCAATTAAGGGAAAACAACAAAATGTAACCATTGATTTCTTAGATTTTGAATTTGGGAGATTGGTAGAATACCTCAAAATGCAGATGCCTGTATATGAAGAGGCTATTTTAAACGGAGATGGAAGCAAACAGAAATTCTTTCAGCTTTTTCAAAATGGTCTTGGTTACAACAATCTAATTTACACAGCAACCGTTTTAGGCGATTTGAAAAGAAAAAGAGAGCTTGAACCCGAAACCTATATCGCTCTCCTTATTGAAGAACCGGAGGCTCATTTACATCCTCAACTCCAAAACATCTTTTTCAATTACTTGAGCATTTTGAATAATCTTGATTTTCAGATTTTTATTACTTCCCATTCTCCTTCAATTACTGCAAAAGCAACCCTTGATTCCCTAATTGTATTGCAAAATCAAAATGCCAAAATTCATTCACTTTCTCTAAAAAACTCTAAACTAACGGATAATAACAAGAAGTATTTACACAAGTTTTTGGACGTAACCAAATCGCAATTGTTTTTTGCAAATGGTGTTGTTATGGTAGAAGGAATCTCGGAAGCACTGCTATTGCCTGAGCTTGCTAAAATAGTTGGAGAAGATTACAACCTCGAAAAGAATGGTGTCGAACTTGTGAATATCAACGGAGTTGCCTTCTCTCATTTCGCTCACCTTTTTAATCCGGATGAAGAAACTAAGCGATTGGAATGCCGTTGTGCAATATTAACTGACGATGACAGAGAGGATAATGACCAGGAGGCTCCAAGAGCAACAAAAGCCAAAGAACTTGAAAATGGACTATTAATAGTTGAACTGGCCGAGCAAACATTCGAGTATGAATTGTTTATGGCAGGTGATAACAAGGATATTATGCTTGAAATTTTTAAAAAAATACGGCCAAGAGCATCAGGAAATATTGAGCAAGGAGAGAACCAACAAGAATATGCTAAGAATTTTGTCGCGAAAATTGCCACCAATAAAGCCAAATCAGAATTAGCTCACCAGCTTTCAGTAAAACTACAAGATGAGCAGGAAACACGGGAAGTTTTTACAGTTCCCGATTACATTGAACGAGCAATTAAATGGGTCGTAAAAGGAGAAAAGGATGTATGATACACTTTCCGATAAACAGAAAGATATTGTTTTTGAAAGAGAAGGCAAATTTACCGTTCGTGCCTGTCCTGGAAGTGGTAAAACATATTCAGTAGCTGCAAGATTAGCCAAGAAAATATCAGAATGGGATAAACGAAATCAAGGTATTGCAACGCTTTCTTTCACTAATGTAGCTTGGCAAGAAATAGAACAGCAAGTCCATAAGCATTTTGGGATAAGGCAGCCCATACCTTACCCACATTTTTTAGGGACAATTGACAGCTTTATTAATCAGTACATTTTTTTGCCCTTTGGTCATTTGGTGATGGATTGTTGCAAGCGTCCAACGCTTGTTGGAGAACCACATGGCAATTGGATAAGTGGTAAATACGAAAGGGATTACGACCAATATTTTGATAAAACCACGATTGATGTTAACGGTAATTTAATCCCGGATGCTGACCTTCAACAATTTCATTTTAGCTGGAAACCAAACAAGGATGGTTCTGAAAACGGCCACATTAAAAATATCAAAAAATCAAAATGGAAATTTTGGAAACAAGGTTATGCTACACAAGGAGATGCCAACTTTTTTTCAATGGTATTAGTTAGTGAGTTTTCTAGCATTCCAAAGTCATTAATTCATAGATTCCCTGTTTTCATTATTGATGAGGCACAGGACACGTCTGAAATTCAGATGAAAATAATAGACAGCTTAATTGAAAATGGGCTTGAACACATTGTTTTGGTTGGCGACCCTGACCAAGCAATTTTCGAGTGGAATGATGCCAAGCCCCAACTATTCACTGAGAAATTTGAAGCATGGAAGGAAAATTCAGTGATTTTAAATTCAAATCGGAGAAGTTCACAGAACATTTGCAATTCTACCTATCCACTTTCGTCATTACAAGCAATTTCAACAGCAGTTACTGATGACGTAAAAGAATATGACTTTGTACCTGAAGTACTAACGTGTGATCTGAACAACTTGGGCCCTATCATTAACTATTTCATTGAAACATGCAGGAATCGCAATATTGAAGTTACTCCCGACAAGGTAGCTATTTTATACCGTAGCAAATCACTGTTTAATAATATTACCGGAACGCCACAGATAAAAACTAAAGCTCTTCCATGGATTCTTGGAGACACGTATGCAAAAGATTTTGCCGAAGGAAAGTACTTATACGACAACGTAGATTTTAAACAAGGGTTTAAACTGATAGAGAAAGCGTGTTACAAGAGGATAAATAAAAGTAATTATTGTCCAAAGTCCGAATTGGATAAACAGATTGAGCGTATAGGTTTCACAAAATATCGAACAAAAGTACAAGAGATTATAAAGATGCTCCCTCAAGCTGATGGCAATATTGGAGATTGGATGGACCAAGCCAACAAAATTTTTCAAGAGGAAAATATCAATCTTCGACTGCAATATCAAGATGCAAAGAGGAATATGTCTTTTGACGAGATCTTTGCTGTAGCAAAAGAAGAAGCTGTCGAAAGGGATTATCGGTTAGGTACAATTCATTCTGCAAAAGGAGAAACTTTTGAAGCGGTATTGGTCATTCTAAAGAAAAAAGGAATTGGCAGTTATTATAAAACAATGCTGATAAATGGTAAGACAGTAGCCGATAATGAGGAGTTGCGAATTGTTTATGTCGCTATTACAAGACCGCGCAAAATATTGATGATTGCAGTACCCGATGATGAAAACAAAAATGTTTGGAAAAATAGATTATTTGAAATATAACCCCAACCTATTTTGCACATTACCGTCCTCATTCTGTGAGCGGCAAAGAGCAAAACCGCCAACACATCAATAAAAATTTCAAAAAACTTCCTCCACTGCACGACTTTTGACACAGTGGACAGAAAAGTTGCAGCTTGAGTAGGAAAAAATTATAGAATATGTAAATGTTGGAGTAGCAGAAAATCAACGATTTACATTGATTTGTAAGTCCTTTTTGTTTTTCCGGTTTAAAAAAGCTTAGTATTATTTTAGACTATTCTGATAGGTTGTGATGTACTACTTATAAGTACACTATTGAGTAAACAAAGTAATACAAAGCATACTAATTTTTTACAATCTTTTCAGTTTTCAATAGCTTTCCATTTTTTCCTTTAATCCTAACTATATAGACACCATTTGGTAAATCAGATATAAGTAATGAGTTCTTAACCTCATTGCTTTTTACTTTCTTCCCATTAATATTGAATATTTCAACAACCAAGCTTTCAATTCCTTCAGATTCAATATTTAATATTACATTGGCAGGATTAGGAAAAATCTTAATATATTGATTATTATCCACATTTATTATACCTACACAAAGACCTGAAGATGCATAGATAAATCCAATGCAAGTTAGATAATCTTCTCCTGCAGCACAATGATTTACAAATGTTTCACCAACAACTCCGAAATTAGAGTAATTGCTTCCTGTAGATGCTCCACCTCCAGCTGAAACCACTTCAGCTAAAGTGGTATAATTTTGTGCTTCAATATCTGAAAACAATAATAACAGAAATATTATAAGAACTAATGATTTGATATATTTCATTTTTATTCCTCCTTATTTTTATTTAATTCTTCAATTATTTCAGGGTTTTTCACTGCCTCAATGCTTTTTTCTATAGGCTGTTTGTATGCTTTGTAATGCAGGTAATGCCCTCTTTCTTTGTCGATTTTTTCTACTTCTACTTGAATCCTGTTATCATTTGCATAAGGGTCTTGTCGAATACCTGTAATTTGCCAGGATATTTCCAATCCATCTGTTCCTCCTGCAATCTTAAACTTATTGTTAGATATTTTTTCAGCAATATAAACAGGGGCAAAACCACCAATACAGGTAAGCTGATAACGAAATTCTTTATTTAAGGTGTCAAACCATTCAGGTAATTTAACAATCGCCTCTCCGTTATTACTTAGAATAATATTTCCATTATAAACATTCATCATATCAGAACTTTCAACAGACGAATGATATAAATATTTATTTTCAGGGTCTAAAGGATGATCAATTTTAAATGCTTTTATGCCTGAACTTGCACTTGTAGCATATAGAGCACCATTAAAATAACCTGCATATCCAGTGCCATTTGTAGTTACATAAAGGGCATCATCACTATTACTACTATTATCTATTCTAATTTCAGCACAATCGTCTGTACCAGTTTGTTTAAGATACAAAACTTCATTATTGCCATATCCGTATGCTTTAATTGCGTTATAATTACTATAATTTTTAATATTGATGGCATCCTGTGCATTGCTTTGATTAGAAAGAAATATTGCATCACTTGTTCCATAATTTTTTATATTAATTACATTACCACTTCCATTAGTCTTCAACCAGAGAACATCTCCGCTATTGCCTGAATTACTTATTTCAAATTCAGCAAGATTTCCAGGAGTTCCTGTATGTTCAATTATAAATGCGTCACCATTCCCGCTATATATACCAACATAAGGCAAAGTAAGTCCGCCTGATTCATCTGATTGAGGTTTCCATTCTGTTCCATCCCATTTCAATACTTGATCTGTATCTGGGGAAGACGATGAAACAGGATAAGTTTGAATTTTAGCAACAGTTGGATTTGGATAAGTCCCTGATAAATCACCACCTGCTGCTGAATCATTTAGTGTTGCATCAGTTTGAGGGGTCCATTCGGAACCATTCCATTTTAATACTTCGTCAGTATCC
>JAGLWB010000224.1 GCA_023133655.1 Bacteroidales bacterium | reverse complement strand
TTGTCAACTGTTTTTTTGAGGGGTTTTAAAAGACTGAGCAATCCGCTTGACGGATTGAACATGAATAGCCCTGTACGAAGTGCAGGGTAACAAAACAGGGGAAAGATTATAGCACATTCCCCATTTTAACCCCAAGAAATATGGTTCTTGGTTGATTGGGCCCGTAAATATACCCTGCATCACGGCCTATCCCTGCATCAAAGTCGTTCTGGTAGCTGTTGAAAATATTTTTACATCCACCATTAACTTGTAAATAAGTATCCCCGGCAATTTTGAAATTATATACCAGTTTTAGTCCAAGGTCGAAAAAGATTGGTGTTTTAACCAGGCTTTCTTCGGTTATTTTTTTGCCATTAATAAACCCGCCCGGATAGTGAGCCACGTACATCGGTCCGGTATAAATACCTGACAGGGAAGTAGTAAATTTTTTTATCGGGGTCCAGTTTAAAATTAGATATCCATAAGTTGATGGTGTACGCAAAATGTATTTAGAAATGCTACCAGGGGCCTCACCCCATTCCTGGGCTTCGTCATATTGAGCTATTTGAGGGGTAAAGCCTACCTGGAAATCAAATGACGAGGAAGGGACAAACACCCATTCAATATTTGCGCCGGCCACTACAGCATAAGAATCAGAGTTCACCCTGGTGACAGTCATAATTTTGGTAGAATCGTCAAATTCATATTCCGGGGCAAAAGGGTTTTCAAGTTTTGTATAAAATCCTTCAACAATTAATTCATTGTGGATTTTCCCGATTTTGAAATCAAAATCTATACCGCCGGTTATGTTTTGCGATGTTTCCGGCTTCAAGTCGGGTGAATTAACATGAATAACTGTTCTTGCTCCCGAGGATTCAATGTGCAGGTCTTCATCAAAAATTTGCGGCACACGAAAACCGCCTGCAAAACTTAAGCGGAATTGTATATGGTCATTCAGGTTATAAAGCAGATTAATTCTGGGGCTAATATGATCATAGTTATCTGACGTGTTATCAGCTATTGCCCTGTTTTCAACTTTTGCATTGTCGTACCGTAGCCCCAATAGTACTTTCATAAATCCCATGTTCCATTCGTTTTGGGCGAAGAGGCTTATGGTATTGACAAACTGGTCGGTAATCTGATTATTTGGCTCGTGCGAATTAGTTTCCGGATCATAATATCCCAACTTAGTATCTTGTAATTCATCATGAAAATATTCAACTCCACCTATTAATGTTGACGGGGCAATAATAGCATTATCGAAATACATAGTATTTTGAGCACCCAACACCCATGTCAAACCAACAGTGTTACCATAGGCCGATGGATCCTGCTCTGCACCGTAATAACTGTCGCGGTAAACTTTTTGACCTGAAGCATAAGCACTTACTTTGTTTTTCTGGGTTTTTGAAAAAATATTATATGTTATTCCTCCGTTAATAATTTCATGTTCAACCATTTCGGTAATATCAGTTTGATCAGGTTTCCGTTCAAATTGATTACCACCTCTCCTGAAATCGTTTATCACATAAAAGTCAAGTTTTAATTTACTATAATCGCTTGGACGGAAATATGAATTAAAGCCAAAAACACTGGTATTCAGTTTGGTAATTTCTGAAAAATCATCTTTTGTATCCGGAATATCATCGTTATTAGCATCCCAGCGTTCATCGGGGTTTGCATTAAAAGGCGATCGTTTTCTGAACATCCCGTACATTGAGACCCCACCTCTATAATCATCAGAAACCAGGGTAGTATTGAAATTCACATTAGCATCAGGCTCTTTCATGCCGATCATACCGATATTTGCCCCTATTTGATAGGAATTGCTTATTGGCTCCTTGGTGATTATATTAACCGTTCCGCCAATTGCATTTGCGCCGTATAGCACCGATCCACCTCCACGTACTACTTCCACCCTGTCTATCATGTTTGCCGGTAACATTTCAAGCCCATACACACCCGAAAGGGTGCTTAAAACCGGACGGCTGTCAATAAGAAACTGTGAATACGGCCCATCAAGCCCATTCATTCGTAATTGGGAGAAGCCGCAATTCTGGCAGTCGTTTTCCAATCGTAGTCCGGGCACAAAATTGCATGCTTCAGCCAAAGTGGGAGATCCGGTTGAAGAAAATATTTTTGAAGAAATAGTATTTACAACTACGGGGGCTTCTCTCCTGGTTTGTGAATACCTTGAGGCAGTTATTACAACTTCTTCCGTCAGGATAATATCCTTTTCTAGATTGAAATTCAACTCCTTCGTTTCATCTTTATGTATTTCAATTTCTTTTTCCTGTATCTTATACCCAATAACCTGAGCTCTTACAACAAGTTTCCCAACAGGGACATTTGCAATTTTGTAATGGCCGGTAGGATCAGTTGCTGTTCCTATTGAAGTTCCGACAATAAAAATTGTGACAAAGGGAATATGATCCCCGTTGTCCTTGACATGTCCAACTAAAAATGCGTCTGATTTTTCTTGCGAATAAAGAGGAGGGAGAAAAAATAATATTATGGCTGTTATTATTATAATTTTATTGAATGGCATAGTTGTTAATTATTTTATGGTTCTACTAATAAGTTTATTTACAATGCTACAATGCTATAATGCTTGCAATACCTGATGCAAACAGAATAGTAAACAAGAAAGTTTTATGTAAGAAAAAATAAGTTAAAAGCCTGGTGTCACAGCAGGCGGCGCCCTGTTACGAAGAGATAAAAAGAAAATCAGCCTTTTTATGGATAATGAATAAAAAAATTTTATTTCCTTGCTATTTTCATTGCGGAATAATCCATATGCAAAAAATAAAATGAGATTGATAAATATTAATTTCCCGAACATACAAAAAAGGGCAATTTCTTTCTTAGTATGATGATGTGACTCGAATGGGCTGTTGGAATTATCCGCACTATATGGATGGGAGTGCCAGATTATTTCACCGGAAGGTAAAATATGAGAATGCCGGGTTTTAATGGCTATTAATTGAAAGCATAGTAATATTACGATTATTACTAACGAGGTAAAAGCCTGTATTTTATTACGCCGGTTCATTTCATTTTTAAATCCCGGTGCGAAAATATATCCTTAATACCAATAATCAAAGGTTTTTTAATCTAAATTTAATCTAAATAAACATATCAGCAATCTGATTTCCAACTATATTGATAATTGAGCCCATTCTGATGAATTTTATTTATTTTTATAAGAATTATTGTAACTAATCAGTCTGCCGAAAGGCAATAAATGATAGGGTTTGTGGAAAAAATTTCTTATTCTTTGTTTCACAGAGAAGGATTATAATTAATTCTTTATTTTGACACTGATTAGTTACGAATTATTAAATCAAAAGAACCCCAAACAATGACAAAACGATTATTTTTCTTCCTTTCCCTTGTAATTTCATTTTATCTTTCTTCTGCTCAGATTGATTTTAATAACAGCGAAGAGCTTAAATCCTTTTTTCACTGGACACCGGAAAGCAAGCCTCTGATAAGCGCTCACCGTGGAGGGCCATATCCCGGGTATCCGGAAAACTGCATTGAAACCTTTGAATATGTCTTAACACATACCCTCACTATAATCGAGTGCGATATTGTCCTGACAAAAGATGAACAACTAATAATGATGCATGATAATACCCTGAACAGGACAACAACCGGAACCGGCCGGGTGGAGCAACAGACACTTGAAGAGATCAAAAAACTACAACTCAAAGATAACGAGGGAAATGTCACACCATATAGCATCCCCACGCTCAGAGAGGTGCTGGATTGGACAAAAGGAAATGCGATCTTAACCCTTGATATCAAAAGGGGCGTTCCCCTTGAGAAAGTAATCAGGCTGGTGGAAGAAACAAATTCTGAAGCATATGCTGTAATTATCACTTACAATATTGAACAGGCTAAAGAGGTTTACAATCTTAATCCTGACCTGATGATTTCAGCATCCATTCGAAATGATGAGGAGTTAAACAGCATTTTGGTTTCCGGGATTCCACTTGAAAACATAATCGCATTTACAGGAACATCGCTAAAAAGTGCTTCTTTTTATGATAATCTTCATGTGAAGGGCATCTATTGCATTTTAGGTAC
>JAGLWB010000223.1 GCA_023133655.1 Bacteroidales bacterium | reverse complement strand
TGGACACCTGCTGATAACCTTGACGATCCTACAATAGCAGACCCAATTGCTTCTAATTTATTAACTACAACTACATTTAATGTTGTGGTTAATACTTTTGTAAATACAGCAGATGACAGTGTAGAAGTTACTGTTTATGATGAATTCCTGGCAAGTATAGCAGCTGATCAAATCATCTGCTATAACACCGTTCCCGGCGAATTAACTTCTACGGTAAGCGGTGGTCAGGGTAATTACACCTATCAGTGGCAGGTATATGATACCGATTGGGTTGATATAGAAAATGCTACAAATGCAACGTATCAACCGGGTGCGTTAACAGTTACTACCCTGTATCGCCTTGTTGTGTCAGAATTTTGTGGTACGGTAACAACCAATGAAGTTACTGTTACTGTT
Organism: Bacteroidales bacterium; assembly: GCA_023133655.1. Classification (GTDB taxonomy): domain Bacteria; phylum Bacteroidota; class Bacteroidia; order Bacteroidales; family JAGONC01; genus JAGLWB01. The sequence continues at coordinate 15,078 of JAGLWB010000223.1, read as the reverse complement.
TATGGTGAATTCCTGGCAAGTATAGCAGCTGATCAGATTATCTGCTACAATACAGTACCTGATTTACTGACATCAACAGTTACAGGTGGAGAAGGAACTTACACCTATCAATGGGAGAAGAAAGAGGGAGATTTATGGGTATACATTGCAGATGCAAATGATCCAACATATCAACCTCCTGCTTTAACCATTTCCATGATGTACAGATTATTTGTTACTGATTTATGTGGTGCGATCACTACTGATTCGGTTACAATCACTGTTTACGATGATCTAATGGCAAGCATTGCTGCTGACCAGGTTATTTGCGAAGGAACAGCTCCGGAAGAGCTGACATCAATTGTTAGTGGTGGGGAAGGAACCTATACGTACCAGTGGCAGATTGATACAACCGGAGTTTTTGAAGATATTGCCGGCGCAACTGCTGGAACTTATCAACCCGGAAATTTGTATGGTGTTGCACTGTATCAGCTGGTTGTCACAGATTATTGTGGTACAATTATATCCGATACCGTAAGCATAACATTCTATGACGCATTAGCTGCTTCTATTGCTGCTGATCAGACGATTTGCGTAAATACTGCTCCTGATGAACTTACCTCCACTGTTACCGGTGGTCAGGGTAATTATGCTTATCAGTGGCAACTCTACGCCCTTGACAGTACGCTTGTTGAGAATTGTTATGGTCTTGATGATTTCGCGGGAAATTATTATTCCAATTCTTTGACCGATGCTGGTTGGACCACGTATAATGTTGTGGAAGATGTTCTGATTGATGGCTGGACATTAAATATTGGTACTTTAACGGCTGATTCCTGGCCCTCCGAGATATCACTGTGGGCTAAATCACCCGCCGGAACTTCCGTTAATCTGTATACTCCACCTAGTTCAGGTACTTTCTATGATCTGGCTCTTACTACTACCGATTTTGATGGAGAAATGTCGGCCGGAGTATGGGAAATCTGGTTTACAGACTCTTATGGCGATGGTGGAGCCACCGCTTATACAAACTCGATGTGTATCGGATTTATTAGTGTAGGTGCTTGGGTGGATATTTCCGGTGCATATGCTTCAACCTATCAGCCGCCTATTTTAACTGATATGATGTTGTATCGTCTTGAGGTTACTGACTTCTGTGGATTGATTTATTCAAATGAGGTTACAGTTACTGTCATTCAATTACCTGTTGCTTATGCAGGAGAGGATGATGAGGTCTGTGCCGATGAAATTTATATCCTTCAGGGTGATGCTACTGATTACAGCACAGTATTATGGACAACTGCCGGTGACGGTACATTTGATGATGCTACTTTGTTGAATGCAACATACTTTGCCGGATCGGATGATATAGATGCCGGATTTGCTGATTTGACACTCACAGCTTTCTCCATCGAACCGTGTACTGAGTATGATGAAGATTATGTAACCATATTCTTTACTCCATTGCCAACTGCTAATGCAGGCGACGATGCTATGATTTGTGAGGATGACTTCTTCATGACAATGGGTTGGACAACAAATGCTTATGGTATATTGTGGACCACATCAGGTGACGGATACTTTGATAATCCTCAATCAACGGCTGCTCTTTATTTTCCGGGAGCTAATGACCTGGCAACAGGTTTCGTCGTGTTGACATTAACCGCAAATCCAATTCCTCCATGTACGCAACAGGTTAGTGATGATATGATGCTGGAGTTTGGTTATTTACCAACAGCATATGCAGGAGAGGATGCAACTGTTTGTGGTTTAGAATCATATCCATTAGCAGGTGAGGCTACCGAGTATAGTACAGTGCTCTGGACAACCAGTGGTGATGGTATCTTTGACAATGCCGGAAGCCTGACTGCTTTATATACACCAGGTGATGATGATATTGCAAATGGCTCTGCCACCCTTACATTAACTGTTTATGCCAAGGCTCCGTGTACTGGTGAAGCCGTTGATGATATGGTACTTACTATCATTCCATTGCCCGAGGCGAATGCCGGACCTGATGCTACTGTTTGTGAAGGTGACGGTTATGAACTCTCAGGCGCTACTGCTAGCAACTATGGCACCGTTAGCTGGGAAACAAGTGGTACTGGTACGTTTGACGATCCGCATATACTTCACCCGGTATATACGGGTAGCTCAGGCGATATAGCCAATGGTTCAGTTGTGTTATCACTTACTGCAACTGCTATTGTTCCTTGCCCGGGATATGATTATGACGAAATGACATTAAGCTTCTCACTTATTCCTACAGCTGATGCAGGTGAAGATGATGCAATTTGTGAGGGAGAAGTTTATGTGCTGGCTGGAGTTGCCACAGATTATACAGCAACAGAATGGACTACAGCAGGCGACGGTACATTTGATGATTCCGCTTTACTTGATGCTACTTATACTCCAGGTCCATTCGATCTGTTGGCAGGAACCGTTGACCTGACATTGACAGCCTTTGCTGCTTCACCTTGTCCGGATGACGCGGTTGATGTTATGACACTGATGATAGCCTTGAACCCTTCTGCCGATGCAGGATTGGATGATAAGATTTGTGAAGATGAAACCTATACGTTAAGTGGTATGGCTGAAAACTATGATATGATAATTTGGACTACCAGTGGTGATGGAACATTTGATAACAATACATTGTTGGATGCTACCTACCATCCGGGTGCTAATGATATCATTTTAGGTTACGCTGACCTGACACTCACCGCATACCCAATTAGCCCTTGTGCTTTTGCGGCTTCTGATGTGATGACGTTGAGTATCGACAGGCTACCTGATACGCCGGGAACTCCGGAAGGTGATACAATTGTTTGTGCTCTCCCTGTGGGTGAAATAACTGATTATACTACAACCGGATCGCCTAATGCATTATCGTATTACTGGGAAATATTCCCTGAAATTGCCGGTATAATTGAAGGTGAAGGAACCACTGCTACAGTTACCTGGAGTGGTGATTACATCGGGTTGGTGTTTATTAAGGTTCAGGGTATTAACGACTGCGGTGCTGGTGAGTTTTCAGATCCTATTGAAGTTTATGCAGACGATTGTACAGGATTACCGGAAGATCTTAATGCACAGTTAGATATTAATGTTTACCCGAATCCATCAGATGGTATTTTCAACCTTGAGATATCGGGTGCTACAGGTATGATGGAGCTGTACATTCTGGATTATAAAGGACAACTTATACATCAGGATAAGATTGAAAATGTTTCAGGCGATTACCTGAAGGAACTGGATATCTCTACATATCCGAAAGGAATCTACTTCCTTAAGCTTGTCGGTGACAAAGTGATGAGGATCGAAAAGATTGTTATTAGATAATCTTGATTATCAAATAAAAAAAGCTGCCGAAAGGCAGCTTTTTTTATTGTTGAGTTTGTGATCCAGCCGGGGCTCGAACCCGGGACCCACGGCTTAAAAGGCCGTTGCTCTACCAACTGAGCTACTGAATCTTTTTTTAATTCTTAAAGGGCTGCAAAGGTAATAATTAATAATTAGAAATTAATAATTTGGAGGCTAAAAATTTAAATTTCATAGTACTCCTTTCCCTTCCCTAATGATAATTGCCTCATCTGTAGTACAATCAATTATTGTAGAAGGTTGGTTGTCGCCATACCCACCATTAATTACAATATCTACTTTATCTTTATATCTTTCATAAATTAGTTCCGGGTCAGTTGTATACTCAACGATTTCATCATCATCATGAATAGAGGTTGACATGATTGGGTTACCAAGTTCCCTTATTATCTCCAGGATAATATTATTATCAGGGACCCTTATTCCGACAGTTTTTTTTTTGCTTTGAAATATCCTTGGAACATTGCTATTCCCGTTAAGGATAAATGTGAATGGTCCGGGAAGACAGGATTTCATCAACTTATAAACCGGATTGCTAAATGGCTTTGTGAAATCGGAAATATGGCTCAAGTCATGGCACAAAAATGAAAAATTAGCTTTTTCTTTTTTTATCCCTTTAAGCCTGGCAATTTTATCGATGGCTTTGCTGTTGAAAATATCGCAACCCAACCCATAAATTGTATCGGTAGGATAGATGATGATGCCTCCACTGTTCAGGCAGTCCACTACTTTTTTTATTTGCCTGAGACTGGGAGTTTCCGGGTGGATTTTTAACAACATAATTACTGAAATAGATCTACAAAAACAGGGTAAGCTACTTATATCGCACCGCTCAACCATTTACCCTTGCTTCCTTCCAGACCTGGGGGAGTTCAACGGGAGCTGGTCGTATAAGACTTACCCTGTGCAAAAATACAAAATTTTCGGGGTTAAACATCTTAAATCTTATTTTTTTAATCATTCCAAGTTTATTACCTTTGCTTTACCAATAAATTTAAATCTAAATCTTATGGAAACAACAAAAAAATCATTGTTCAGTACCTCGCTGTATTATGGGCTAATTCTTGGAGCTATCTTAGTAGTTATTAGTATCTTGTACTATATTCTTGATGTGAATATATTTAATTTCGTCTTCATGGTTGTAAGCCTTCTAATTAATGCAGCTGTTGTTGTGATTGTCCTGTTGCTGGGAATAAACACATACCGGGATAAGTCGCTGGGTGGAGAAATATCATTTAGTACTTGTTTTTTATCTGGCTTGATCATGGGGTTAATAGGGTTTGTTATCTCGGCGATATATACATTTGTATTCTATAAATATTTTGAACCTGACTTGTTAGCAGAATCTTTCGAAAAATTTGTAGAGATGATGGAAAACATGGGATTGCCTGAAGAGCAGCTTGATGAAATAATACAGAAAAGTGCAGATAAATTTAATCCTGAGTCCCAATTGCGTTCTTCTCTAATTACGGGTGGTGTAATAGCTGTTATCATCTCTTTGATTGTATCGGCTTTTGTGAAGAAGCAAAGCAATGTTTACAAAGAGGATTTTAATTAATTAGTTGACTAATGGATATTTCAATTGTCGTCCCTTTATATAATGAAGAAGAATCGCTCAGAGAGCTAACTGAATGGATTGGAAAGATTATGAGCCAACATTCTCTTAGTTATGAGGTTATTTTTATTGATGATGGCAGCAAAGATGCTTCATGGGAGGTTATTGGGGAGTTGGCCAGAGAGCATGATTTTGTAAAAGGTATCAAATTCCGGAGGAATTATGGGAAGTCAGGAGCATTAAACCGTGGGTTTATGGCAGCTGCAGGGGATGTTGTTGTTACCATGGATGCAGATTTACAAGATAGCCCTGAGGAAATCCCTGAGTTGTATCGTATGATTAATGATGATGGCTTCGATTTGGTGTCCGGCTGGAAAAAGAAAAGACATGATCCATTGGGTAAAACGTTACCTTCAAGGTTCTTTAATGGAACAACAAGGTGTATGTCAGGAATAAAATTGCATGATTTTAATTGTGGATTGAAAGCATACAGGAAAGAGGTTGTTAAGAGTATCGAAGTGTATGGAGAAATGCACAGGTATATACCTGTTATCGCAAAATGGGCCGGTTTTAATAACATTGGGGAGAAGGTAGTTCAGCACCAGGAACGTAAGTACGGCGTTACCAAATTTGGCATGGAAAGATTTGTAAAAGGGTTTCTGGACCTGCTATCAATAACCTTTATATCTAAATTTGGACGACGGCCAATGCATTTATTTGGTTCTATTGGTACCATCATGTTTATCCTGGGGTTTCTTGCGGCATTTTGGCTTGGTGTGCAGAAGTTGTACCATGTATATCAAGGAATTAGTGCAACTCTTATAACTGATAGTCCCTATTTTTATATCTCTCTTTTTGCAATGATAATTGGTACACAACTGTTTTTAACAGGGTTTCTTGCGGAGTTGGTATCGCGGAATAACCCGACAAGAAACCGGTATATTATTGAAAAAACGATCGGTGTTACACAGGAGATGGATTAGAAAGGGTATCCTTCAAGGTAAACTCTATTAATATACATGAAAAAGCAGAAAAGGACAGTGGTCATTATTGGCTCAGCCTATCCATTAAGGGGAGGAGGGATTGCCACATATAATGAACGGCTGGCGAAAGCTTTTTCTGATCATGGCGATGATATTCAAATACAAACCTTTAAACTACAATATCCTGGTATTTTTTTTCCAGGAAAAACACAGTACTCAGAAGAGTTACCTCCGGAAGGGTTAGATATAAAAGTTACTGTTAATTCTATTAACCCTTTTAATTGGATCAAGGTTGGCAGAGCGTTGAAAAGGCTTCGACCGGATCTGGTTATTGTTCGTTATTGGATCCCGTTCATGGCCCCTTGTCTGGGTTCAATTTCCAGAATAATTAAGTCGAACAAACATACCAGGATAATTGCCATAGCTGATAACATTATCCCGCATGAGCGAAAGATTAGCGATCGTTTATTAACCGGTTATTTTGTTAAGAGTGTTCATGCTTTTATCACTATGTCAAGGTCAGTTATGAAAGATCTTGAGTTTTTTGATAAAGAGAACCCCAAAAAATATTGCCCGCATCCCTTATATGATAATTTTGGTGATATTATTTCGAAGAAGGAGGCAAAGCGAATGTTGAACCTGGATGAATCTGGGAATTTTATCTTATTTTTTGGTTTTATCAGAGATTACAAAGGCCTTGATATTTTATTAAAAGCATTTGCTGATAAGCGCTTAAAGGACTATTCCTTAAAACTATTGGTAGCTGGCGAGTTTTACACCGATCCGGAACCGTATAACCGAATTATTGAACAGCATGGCCTTATCGATCGTGTTATTATGCTAAATGATTTTATTCCAAATATCGATGTTGGAAAGTATTTTTGCGCTTCCGACCTGGTTGTACAACCTTACAAAGAAGCGACACAAAGCGGTGTTACACAAGTTGCCTATCATTTTAACAAGCCTATAATAACCACTGATGTAGGAGGATTGGCTGAAATTGTACCTGATGGAAAAGTTGGCTATGTTGTTCCTCCCCAACCTGATAGAGTTGCCGATGCTATTTATAAATTTTATAATGAAGAAAAGGAAAATCTTTTTGCTACTAATATTAAAGAAGAGAAGAAAAAGTATTCGTGGGATAATATGATCAAAACCATTTATGAACTTTTTGAGGAAACGAAATTAACTTATGATAATACGCAGTAAAGCACCGTTGAGGATTGGCCTGGCAGGTGGTGGTACCGACCTGTGTACTTATTCAGATTTATTTGGTGGAGCTATCTTAAATGCTACCATTAATAAGTATGCTTATGCCACTATTCAGCCAAGAGATGATGGGAGAATTATTATCCGTGCCAGCGACAAAGAAATCTATTTTGAAAGTGAAGCTGTGAAAAGGCTCTTACCCGATGATGGGGTATCTTTACATAAAGGGATATACAACAGAATAGTTAGTGATTTTACGGGCAGGCCGCTATCCTTTGAATTGACAACACATGTAGATGCACCACCGGGATCAGGTTTGGGATCATCTTCAACGTTGGTAGTTGCCATATTAGGAGTTTTTTCAGAATGGTTGAAGTTGCCATTGGGTGAATATGATATTGCAAAGCTTGCCTATGAAATTGAAAGGATTGACTTGAAGATGGCTGGTGGAAAGCAGGACCAATATGCTGCTACATTCGGTGGAGTGAATTTCATGGAGTTTTATAAAGACAATAAAGTGATCGTAAACCCACTTCGTATTCGTGATGCTTACCTGAATGAACTCTCCATAAATCTTTTATTGTATAATACCGAAACCTCACGCCTCTCTTCGAAAATTATTGAAACGCAGAAAAGAAACCTGATCGAAAAAAATGAAAAGTCCATTGAGGCAATGCATATGATCAAAGAACAAGCTTTGCGGATGAAGGAAGCCTTGTTAAAAGGGGAATTTGATAAAGTAGGTGAGATTTTGGACTTTGGCTGGCAGAATAAGAAAAGAATGGCTGAGGGCATAACCAATAATTATCTTGATGAAATTTATGAAACAGCACTTAATGCCGGCGCTACAGGAGGAAAGATTTCCGGTGCAGGAGGAGGTGGTTTTATGATATTCTACTGTCCTGGAAATAACAGGGCAAATGTTATTAACGCATTAAAAAAGTTCAATGGAAAAGCCCTCAGATACGATTTTACTTCTTCAGGGTTAACTACATGGACTTTTTAAAAAAAAGATCAAATGAAGATTAAAAATGTGATAGAAGAATCTATTGAGGTTAAGCAACGCCTTCTTTCTGATAAAAATATGCTGGAAAGAATCCAAAAAGTGATTGATGAATGTACAAATTGCTTTAGGAACGGGGGTAAAATCTTATTTTGCGGAAATGGGGGAAGTGCCGCTGATGCCCAGCATCTTGCCGCAGAGTTAACCGGGCGATTTTATTATGACAGGAAACCTCTGTATGCTGAGGCGCTGCACGTGAACACATCAGCACTTACTGCTGTAGCTAATGATTATTCCTATGATGAGGTTTTCTCCAGGCAGGTTTTAGCTAAGGGTAAAAAAGGAGATATTTTGATTGGATTGTCAACTTCCGGTAACTCGCCAAATGTCCTGAATGCCTTGTTAGAAGCTCGCCAGGAAGAAATGGTTACTATTGGCCTGACAGGTGAAAAAGGCGGAAAAATGAAGGATATGTGTGACTATCTTATTAATGTTCCTTCAAATGATACGCCAAGAATTCAGGAAGCTCATATCTTGATCGGACATATTATTTGCGAGATGATTGAATTTAATATTTTTCCGAAATGATTAATGAGGCAATCGTATTAGCCGGGGGATTTGGTACCAGGCTTAAGCAGGTTGTGGAAGATCTACCTAAGCCAATGGCCGCGATTAATGGTAAGCCTTTCCTTGAATATCAGTTCGACTTTCTTAAGAGATATAAAATAGAACGGATTGTCCTTTCAGTAGGTTATAGGGCTGATATGATAATGGACTATTTTAGGGATAATTATCGTGATATGGATATTGTTTATGCTGTTGAAAAAGAGCCTCTTGGCACAGGAGGTGGGGTGGTGAATGCATTTAAAATGATTAGAAATGATGCTGCTTTTGTTTTAAATGGAGATTCTATCTTTGATATCGATCTTCATGAATTTTGCAATTATTATATTGAAAAAGAGGCAGATGCATGCATGGCCTTAAAATACCTGGATGCAGGAGAACGTTATGGCAGGGTTGAGATCAATGATTCATATAGAGTAACTGCTTTTATTGAAAAGAATTCATCATCAGGTAAGGGATATATAAATGGAGGAATATATATTATTGCAAAGGGCTTTCAACAATATTCCGGTTTAAAAGGCAACTTTTCGCTTGAGAAAGATTTTTTTGAAGAACATTCCGGATCAAAAGTAATTTTTGGCATCCCTTTCGATAGTTATTTTATTGATATTGGTATTCCGGAAGAGTTTCAACGGGCACAGCATGAATTTACAAGATTTAAATATTGACAAAACCTGGACTTTATTTCTCGACCGGGACGGAGTCATTAATCAAAGAATCATAAATGGATACGTCACCAGGTGGGAGGAATTCGTCTTTGGCCCTGGCGTTCTTGAGGCCCTGAAATCTTTGTCGTTGGTATTTGGCAAGCTTATTATTGTTACCAACCAGCAGGGAATTGGAAAAGGAATAATGACCGACAATGATCTTTTGATTATTCATAATAGATTAGTAGAGGAGGTTAATAAAGCAGGCGGCCGAATTGATAAAATTTATTATAGCCCTTTTCTTGATGAGCAAAAAAATCCTATGCGAAAGCCCGACATAGGAATGGCCATGCTTGCCAAAAAGGATTTTCCGGAGATCACCTTCAGCAAATCAATCATGGTAGGAGATAGCCTCTCAGATATGGAATTTGGGAAAAAGGTTGATATGTACACGGTGTTTATTTCGGATGAAGAGATTCAAGAGGAATTCAAAAAACAGATTGATTATTTTTCTTTTCATTTATTAGATTTTGCCAGAAAACTACAATAATTATCATGATTTTGTGCCCTGTCACTTATGCCCTATGTCTTCTTAAATTTTAAATCTTAAATGTACCATTTGTGTCTCCAATAATCATATTAATAAGTTTCCTGACGTATACCATATTGTTGTTCATAATTTCATGGGTCACCTCACGGAAGTCTGACAATGAAGCTTTTTTTATCGGAAACAAAGCATCTCCTTGGTATGTGGTGGCTTATGGGATGATTGGGGCATCTCTTTCGGGCGTTACTTTTATTTCTATTCCCGGTGATGTTGGCTCCACTGGTTTTTCTTATATGGTGATTGTTTTAGGATACCTGTTGGGGTATTTTGTTATTGCAAATATCCTGCTTCCGATGTATTACCGGTTAAACCTGACCTCTATTTATACCTACCTTGAAGGCCGGTTTGGATTTTGGTCGTATAAAACCGGATCTTTCTTTTTTCTGGTCTCAAGGGTCATCGGTGCATCATTCAGAATGTACCTTATTGTAAATGTCTTACAGTTGTTTGTTTTTGATGCATGGGGTGTTCCGTTTGTTGTAACAGTCGTCTTTTTCATTGGACTTATAATGCTTTATACGTTAAAGGGAGGGATTAAAACCATTGTATGGACAGATACCCTTCAAACAACTTTCATGCTTCTGGCAGTTGTAATTACTGTTGGATTGATAGCCAGTGACATGAATGTCAGCTTAGCTGATCTGTTATCATCGGTTCATAAAAGTGATTACTCAAGAATGTTATTTTCAGACTGGACCGGTAAGACATATTTTATTAAACAATTTTTAAGCGGAGTTTTTATTGCCATTGTTATGACAGGCCTGGACCAGGATATGATGCAGAAAAATCTGAGCTGCCGGAACCTGAATGACGCGAAAAAAAATATTTACTGGCTAAGTACATCATTGGTGCCGGTTAACTTAATGTTTTTAATAATGGGTGCTATATTGTACATATATGCCAATAGCAAGCACATTATGGTTCCTCTTACAACAGATGACCTTTTTCCTATGATTGCTTTAAAGCACTTGAATGTTACCGCTGGTATCGTGTTCATTATTGGTTTAATAGCGGCAGCATATTCAAGCGCCGACAGTGCTTTAACGGCATTAACAACTTCTTTCAGTATTGATTTCCTTGGTTTTAATAAGCGAAAAACATTATCAGAAAAGAAAAAAATAAAACTGAGGTATATTGTGCATATTTGTTTTGCCATATTGATTATTGTTGTAATCACTGTATTCCGTGCGATAAATGATGCTTCTGTCATTTCTACATTATTTACTGTTGCAGGTTATACATATGGGCCTTTACTGGGTTTGTTTGCTTTTGGGTTGTTTACAAAATTTCGGGTTATGGATAGTTTTGTTCCAGCCATTGCTATTCTATCACCTTTTATTTGTTATATTTTGAGTTTAAATGCCGAAAAGTGGTTCTGGGGGTATCATTTTGGTTTTGAATTATTGCTTGTCAATGGCCTGATTACCTTCATCGGTTTATTAATTGTTAATAAAGGCAGAAATCGTAAGTAGTTGTTATTAATCTTTGATTGTTATATTTGTGGCGAAACATTTTTTAATATAAAGTATAAATAATGACAAATTCCAGGTTCAGGGCACTTGAAATAATTTCCACAAGAAAAAGGAAGCCTGTCGTTTCACCGAAAGAAAAGATTTCCGATTATTTTGGAGAGCTGACTTTTAATCAAGCCGCTATGCATGAATTTTTGACGCTGGAGGCTTATAATGCGGTAATGGAGGCAATTGATTCGGGAAAGAGGATTGACAGGAAAATTGCCGGCCAGATAGCATCTTCTTTAAAAGCCTGGGCAATTAGTAAAGGTGCTTCACATTATACCCACTGGTTTCATCCTTTAACCGGTGCAACGGCCGAAAAGCATGATGCTTTTATTGACCCTGTTGAAGGTGGTAAAGCGATTGAAATATTTCAGGGAAGTGCACTTGTTCAGCAGGAACCAGATGCTTCAAGCTTTCCTAGTGGTGGAATAAGGAATACTTTTGAGGCCAGGGGATATACGGCATGGGATCCGTCAACACCCGCTTTTATTATGGGTGAAACACTTTGTTTGCCAACTGTTTTTGTGTCTTATACAGGTGAATCCCTGGATTATAAAACACCCCTGTTAAAGGCTCTATCAGCTGTTGATAAAGCTGCTGTTAACATTTGTCATTATTTTGATAAAACAGTTAAACGTGTATCAGCTACTTTGGGATGGGAGCAGGAATATTTTTTAGTCGATTCGGCATTATATAATACACGCCCTGATCTGATATTGACAGGCCGTACGGTGTTTGGACACGCTTCTGCGAAAGACCAGCAATTAGCTGATCATTATTTTGGCATTATTCCTGAACGGGCAATGGAATTTATGAAGGATTTTGAGGTTGAAGCACATAAGCTTGGTATACCGGTAAAAACCAGACATAACGAAGTAGCCCCAAACCAGTTTGAATGTGCACCTGTTTTTCAGGAAGCCAATGTTGCTGTTGACCACAACCAATTGCTCATGCCCCTTCTGGAAAAGATAGCCAGGAGGCATGATATGAATGTATTGTTACATGAAAAACCTTATGCCAGGGTAAATGGATCAGGGAAACATAATAACTGGTCATTCATGACCAATGATGGCGAGAATCTGCTTACACCAGGGAAAACAGCATCGTCAAATTTGCGATTTCTTACATTTCTTGTGAATATTATTAAAGCAGTTGATGTTCATCGGGATTTGGTAAGAGCAGGAATTGCATCTGCTGGTAATGATATTCGGTTGGGGGGGCATGAAGCCCCACCTGCTATTATGTCTGTTTTCATTGGCTCGCAACTTACCGAAACATTAAACAACCTTGAAAAGAATTTCAAAAATGGGAAGGTAAAGGCTAATAATAACATCGGTATGCGACTTGTAATACCTAAAATACCGGAAATACTACTTGATAACACCGATCGCAACAGAACCTCACCTTTTGCCTTTACCGGAAATAAATTTGAGTTTCGTGCTGTTGGATCTTCAGCCAGCTGTGGGTTGCCTATGATAATTTTGAATACTATTATGGCCGACCAGTTGGTTAAATTTAAATCTAAAGTGGATGCCCTGGTTGCGAATAATATTCGCAAAAATGATGCCGTTCTTCAGATTTTAAGGAAATACATCTCCGAGTCAAAAAGAATCCGTTTTGAAGGAAATAGTTATGGGGAAGAATGGATAAAAGAAGCTGAAAAAAGGAGATTGTCAAATATTAAATCAACCCCTCAGGCACTTGATGTTTTTATCAGACCGGAGACAATCGATTTGTTTGAACGGACCAAGGTATTATCAAAAAGAGAACTTGAGGCAAGGTATGAGATTAAACTTAACAAATATACCAAAAAGATACAGATTGAATCGAGAGTAATAGGCGACCTGGCAAGAAATCATATTATTCCGGTGGCTATCAGGTATCAGAATCTGCTCGTTGAGAATGTTCGTGGGTTGAAAGAAGTTCTTGATAAAGATTCGTTTGAAAAGATTGCCCAAACTCAAATCAAAATGATTAAGGAAATTTCGGGTCACATTGATATCATTCAAAAGAACCTGGAACTTATGCTTGATGAGCGGAAGAAAGCGAACAAGATTGAAAGTGCGGTAAGTCAGGCACTGGCTTATAATGAAAAAGTATTACCTTATTTTGATATTATCCGCAGGCATGTTGATAAATTAGAGCTTAAAGTAGATGATGGGTTATGGCCGCTTCCTAAATACCGGGAATTGTTATTTTTACAATAAAGGAGCTATATGCGTCCTTCATTTCTCATTTGAAAAAAGGGTTGGTTTTACGGTTACCATCACGTAAGCCCAATGTGATAATTGTCCCGAAAGATCATTCACCTGTTTCATAACCTCCAACGTACTGGTTGGAAGAAAGAATGAAAACCCGGCCTGGACATTTATATCTTTCCGGATGGTGTATTGATATGAGATATCTACCTCGGAGCCTAAAGCCCTTTCAAGGGTTTGTAAAGTAGGCGACCCGGCAGATGCGGGGTCAGCAATCATGTGTGCAAGTGAGAGATAGTGATAATCAATTCCAAAATTATGCTTGTCGGAAAGAGTGTAACTCAATTTAAGATAGATGTCAATTAACCCTGCATTTGCTGTACTTGAGGGGATATAACTGAAGTAATCCATATATCCATAATATTTATGCCTTGCCCCGTATAGAATATCAAACAGGTGGTCTTTTTCATGGTATGAGGAATTATTGTTGGTTGTATCTTGCCCGGAGATGTAATCAATACCAGCACCTAATTTGAATTTGCTAAATTTATAAAATGCTTTTGCTGAAAGAAAAAACGCGTTGACACCCTGCCCGTATTGACTCTTTCCATTCTGGTAATATCCTGTTCCGGATGCCTCAAGATGCTTCTCTTTGAAAAAAATGTTCAGGCCATATGTGCCACGCATATAAATGGTTTGGGTGTTTCTTTTTTGATATCCGGAAGCAAGTGTGATCACTGAGAAGTTAAAATGGTCATCTAAACGTTGTTTATAATAGATAAAACTAAGTGTTTTCATCCGGTCGAAAGGATATTCACTGGCAAAAATATCTTCTTTGCTGTTATTGTATGAACCACAAATATCTAATTGCCAGTTGGATTTTATCGTACTAAATAATACGGCATCATAAGCAATTGACAGCTGATTCCAATTTCTTTTAGCCAGTAAGCGCTCATCATCATAAGAGAGAAATTGCCGCCCCATCTTTACCGATAACCCTTTGTTTGAGAAAGGTATTTCAATCCATGCTTCTTTAAGATCAAGGCTTGCCGGGTCGCCGAATACTCCGGTAGGGCTTACTAGTGTTTCATCCCCCCAAACCCTAACGTCCTGTACGGATATTCCAATGTTAAAGAAGTTTGAGCTATACAAGAGATTTAGGCGTGTTCGCTGGCTGACAAACAGTGCAAAATCCTTTGATGTTTCAATTGGGATTCTGTACCCGTTTCTGTATTCCAGGCGCGGCCTGATTTCGGCTGTTACAATTAATTGTGCTTGGGAGTCATACGTTATTAACAGTAAGACAAGCATGAATAGATTTACAAATATGATTTTTTTCATTTTCTCGAATATTAATTTTTAAATATATATATAT